>JAYVFW010000248.1:0-4373 GCA_043772715.1 Phormidesmis sp.
TTCGGCGTTGATGATGATTACAAAATCGCCTGTATCCATTGAAGGGGTGTAGGTCGGCTTGTTTTTGCCGCGTAGCACCATCGCGACTTGAGTGGCGAGCCGTCCGAGTCGCTGATCGGCGGCATCTACAACGTACCAATTACGCTCTAGAGTAGCCTGGGGTGGGAGATAGGTTTTTTCCATGACAGTGTTTCGGTTAAGGGGTTAGACGGTTCTAGAAGAACCTTGCTTGACGATCGCTTAACTAACTCAAGCAATATTCAGGAGCCGTTCCAGAGGAACTTTTCTCAAGGGTCGCCGCATTTGGAAAGACAAACCTGGGTTGAGTGTCATACCAAATTTCGGGCGGAAAGGGCGATTCAGGATACCCAACTCTCAGCAGACACAAGCCTTGAGGAGGTGCCGCATATTTCACTTCGTCTCGTCGCTGTGCTGTCCAGAGCTGGGTGAAGTCATCGGGCGATCGCTCACCTCGCCCCACCTGCACCAGCAAGCCAACTAAGAGCCGCATCATTCCATACAGAAATCCGCTTGACTGCACTTCGATCGTCACTAGTGACCCTTGACGTTGACACTCTGCCGCCTGAATGTCTACCCAAGAGTGTGGACGAGTCGAACCTGCTCGGTGGAATGCTGCCATATGGTGCTGCCCCACCATCGGATCGAGTGCCGCCTGAATCAGCGTTTCATCTAACGGTGCGTGGTAGTAATGCCAAGCAAAGGGGCAGACAAATAAGTTGGGACGCGCTTCCGTGAATAAGGTGTAGCGGTAACGTCGCCATGCGGCAGAAAACCGAGCGTGCCAGGTTGAATCAACCAAAGCAGAAGCCCGAATTAAAATATCGCTTGGTAACCGCGAGTTTAAAACGTTTGCCCAGCGATGTGCCGGAATCAAGGTTTCTGCATCAAAATGGGCAACTTGAGCGGCTGCGTGAACTCCAGTATCGGTTCTTCCTGCCGCGTGGATCACCACAGGGCGGTTAAGCACCGATCGCAGCGCTGTCTCAATGTCTTCCTGCACCGTGCGTTGATTTGGCTGCCGTTGCCACCCATGAAAATGAGTGCCCAGGTATTGAATAACCAGGGCAACCCGTTGAGTAGATTGTGATTCAGCAGCCAGCATGGTGTGAGAAATCAGGTTAGCTCAATGATCGCCATTGCAGCGTTGTCGCCGCGACGAGGAACGGTGCGAAGAATACGAGTATAGCCACCTTGACGATCGGCGTATCGCTGAGGCGCTTGCTCAAACAACGCATGAACGAGTTGCTTGTCAAAGATGTATCCCATCGCTTGACGACGAGCGGTGAGAGAGCCATCTTTCGCGAGAGTAATCATTTTCTCGGCTTCCGATCGGAGAGCCTGAGCGCGAACCTTGGTCGTTTTGATCCGACCGTTGCGAATCAGTTCGGTAGTCAAGGCTCTTAAGAGCGCTCGACGCTGATCCGCAGGTTTGCCAAGCATTGGAACTTTACAACGGTGCCGCATAGCTTTAAGGGATAGAACTCGGTTACAAAAATTGGGACGTGAGCGCCCGCACTGGAAGTCGCCGCTATCGTTAGTTAGAACTACTCAATGTGAATGTTCTGACTAACGACGATGAACTAACTAGGTTTGGAGGACTTCTCCATCGGTAAGGTAATTCCTAAGCGTTGTTGAAGGGCTTCGACCACTTCTTCGGCAGATTTCTGACCGAAATTCTTTATTTCGAGCAGGTCTTCCTGAGTGTAGTCGAGCAGATCAGCGACGGAATTGATTTGCGCTCGCTTGAGACAGTTGTAGGCACGCACCGAGAGTTGGAGTTCCTCGATCGGAATCTGACTCTCAGGACCCTCATCACCAGGAAAGGGATCGTCCGGCGGCTCAGAGGGGATATCTTTGAGCGGGTTAAACAGATCGACGAGAATATTAGCAGCTTGGCTCAACGCTTCTTGAGGAGTCAAACTGCCATTCGTCGCAATCTCCATAATCAAACGGTCTTTTTCAAGAGAACCGCCTGCTCTTGCTTCAACGCTGTAGTTCACCTTACGAACTGGCATGAAAACAGAGTCTATTTGAAGAAAATCGAGCGCAGCCGCATCTTCACGAGCTTTGTCAACCGTTCGATAGCCTTTGCCTTTTTCGATTCTGAACTCCATCTCTAACGTTGAGTTGGGAGCCAAGGTTGCGATGTACTGATCGGGATCGACGAGTTCGACATCTGAAGGCAAATCGAACTGTTCTGCTGTCACCGTCGCCGGACCTTGCACGAGCAAGCGCCCAATCTGAGGGTGAGAAGAATGGCTCCTAAAAACCAATTTCTTCATGTTCAGCATGATGTCGAGTACGTCTTCTCTCACCCCTGGAATCGTGGCGAACTCATGACTGACACCCGCCATCCGCACCGCCGTCACTGCTGCCCCTTCCAAATTAGATAGCAGCACCCGCCGCAAAGCGTTTCCAACGGTTGTTCCCTGACCACGCGCTAGGGGTTCCAGAATAAACTTACTATATTGGCTCTGGTCTTTGTCCGTAGTGGACTCTACACATTCAACCTGAAACTGTGCCACGGAGTGACCTCCTTCTCCTTCTCGCTGAGGGTGATTTTCCCTCATTTGACTCTGAAATCACATTTCGCTGCTGACTGCCAAAAGACAGGTTGCCGCATTCGCCACTCACTATAGAAATTCGCGCAATCACACCCGACGGCGCTTGGGTGGACGGCAACCATTGTGAGGAATAGGAGTCACGTCCCGAATTAGGGTGATTTCCAACCCAGAGCCTTGCAGCGCCCGAATTGCAGTTTCACGACCCGCTCCGGGTCCGCTAACCATGACTTCACACTGGCGCATTCCTTGATCCATTGCGCGACGGGCTGCACTTTCTGCCGCCGTTTGAGCCGCAAAGGGAGTCCCCTTTTTCGCGCCCTTAAATCCACTAGAGCCAGCTGATGCCCAAGATACGACCTCGCCGCCCGTGTCGGAGATGGTGACGATCGTATTGTTGAAAGTGGATGAAATGTATGCCACCCCGCTCGGCACATTTTTCTTTTGTTTACGGGGTCCAGTTTTTCTAGTTGGTTGTCTCGCCATGTCTAAAACTCTAAATCTAAGGTTCTAAATCGTGTGTGATTAAGTTGGCAACTTGCCTGAATACCAGTTTCAAGCGCAACTCAACAGTTGCCAAAAATTAATTACTTCTTGCCGGGTGCCTTCTTCTTACCTGCAACAGTACGACGACCACCCCGACGGGTACGAGCGTTGGTACGGGTTCGCTGTCCGCGCACAGGCAAGCCCAGACGGTGACGACGACCCCGATAGGTGCCAATGTCCATCAGTCGCTTGATGTTCATGTTTTCCATCCGTCTCAGATCGCCTTCAACCTGATAGCCGCTCTCAACGGCTTCTCTCAAAGAAGACACATCGGCATCGCTCAAATCTTTGACGCGGATATCGGGGTTCACACCTGTTTTGGCGATCACCTCTTTTGCCCGTGTCAATCCAATTCCGTAAATGTAAGTGAGACCGATCTCAACGCGCTTATCGCGAGGAAGGTCTACTCCGGCAATCCGTGCCACGCTTCTGTCTCCCTAACTTGAATTGCTTGAGGATATTCATAATCACACAAAACCCCTGTCCCAGAAGCCCTCTTCTTCTATGACGGGGAACCTGATCTAGCCCTGACGCTGTTTATGCTTCGGGTTTTCACAAATCACCATGACGCGACCCCGACGGCGGATGACACGGCATTTTTCACAAATCTTCTTAACGGATGCTCGAACTTTCATGCCCTAACCTGGCAACACTACAACAAACACAGTATCCTAACAATTTTTTATAGGAGTTGTCAAAGATATCTTTCTATGACTAGCTTTAAAAGGCTTTTGTGAATCCTACTTCTTGTTTCGTAGACGATAAGTAATCCTACCTTTCGTGAGGTCATAAGGCGTAAGTTCGACTTTGACGCGATCGCCCGGAAGAATTTTGATGTAGTTCCGACGAATTTTCCCTGAAATGTGAGCTAACACGTTGAAGCCGTTATCGAGATCAACGCGAAACATCGCATTCGGCAAGGAATCAATGACCGTTCCTTCCATTTCGATCAGATCTTGTTTAGACAAACTTGAGTGCCTCCAGTACGGTGAATAATTTCAAAAGTCAACAGAATCCGTGCAGATTCTTGTCAACCTTCTTGAGTTTAGATCATTAAATTTGTTTTTAACCTCTCAAACACAGTTTGCCAATCTCAATCTGTGGTAAGGAAGCGTCACAACAAATTTCTGTCGTGTTAAAACAAAATACCGAGTCGAGAAGCCCGGATTGGTCAGCGTTAACGCTAGAGAAGAACCTGATCAGAACGCGCTAAATGAGCGTGTTCAGTTGCTCTGTAACCTCTTC
>JAYVFW010000249.1:0-13295 GCA_043772715.1 Phormidesmis sp.
CAATGATTTCGTCAGAGTCACAGCCATAAACGGCTTGGTGAATTTGAGGCGGACGGGGTGGAAGATGTTGATAGAAAGCGGCTGACCCGTTGCGCTTCTCAGGGTTGGGACGATAACCGACGATCGCAGCTCGAAACTCAGTTTTGAGCATGGCAAAAATTTGGGGCTGCTGCTCTCGCAAATCATCTAGCGATAGCCCCAAAGCTCTGGCACGGTGAACTGAATCGATCGGGCTAGTAGTGGCGTGATAAACCACTGCATAGATGAGATTTTTTGATTCGTCATCGACCGCTTTTACCCAACTTCCAAACGGGGGCATCACCGGAAAGCTCAAGTTTTCTGGCTCTAAGCATTGGGCTAAAAATTCGGTAGTTGAAGTCTCAATGACTTCGGCAATGTAGTTGGAAGGGCGGTTTTGAGCAGCAAACTGAGGCAGCGGAAGGCGCATAAGCGGGAGGAGTTATTTTGCTTTTTTCTTGCCTGCGGTTGGCTCAAGAACTTCGATTTCGGACATCCGAAAGGTGATGAGCTTATCCCAGATGCCCCCTTCAAACAAAACGGCGACCTTGCCATCACTAATGCGTTGAACTAACCCTTGAAACCCGTAGTAAGTATCGTTAATGTTGGTGACGCGGACGGCTGAACCTGGCAAAATCATAGTCATTATTTGGAGAATGTTTATTAACAGTGTACTAGAGCTATTCAAATTCGGTAATTAGGATCGTGGATTAAATCATATCGGTTACTTGCAACGACAATGGACACGGCACTGCCATGCCCCCTACAATCAAAACTTTAATCGCTGGCGGAAATTTGCGACCGATTGGACTAGCCCGATCGCCAAAAAATTCATCAATAAAGCGGCGTTGCCATAACTCAGCCAGGGCAGGGGAATGCCTGTCACAGGAGACAGATTGATCGTCATGCCTACATTGACCACGACCTGAAAGACGATCATTGAGAAGACTCCGATCGCTAACAGAGAGCCAAAATCATCTTTCGCGTTTTGAGCAATAATCAGCAGCCGAAAGCAAATTAGCAGAAAGGTCAGGAGAACTGCCGCCGCACCAATGAAGCCGAGTTCTTCACCGATCGCAGTGAAAATAAAATCTGTATGCTGCTCAGGAATAAAATTAAGTTGGGTTTGTGTTCCTTTATAAAGTCCTCGTCCCCACAGTTCGCCTGCCCCGATCGCAATTCTTGACTGAATCAAGTGATAACCACCGCCCAAAGGGTCTTGATCGGGGTTCATAAACATGGTGATTCGCTCTTTCTGGTAGTCCTTAAGAACGTACTGCCAGAGAACTCGCCCTAAACCGCCTGCAACCAAGTTGATCACAACGGGAACTAGAATTCCATAGAGTCTCCAGGGCAGTGTTTTCCAGGCAGTCCAGCCGATGAGGGCAACCCAAAGCGCAATGATGACGATGCCGATCCCCCAAATGGGCAGCAACACATTAAATAGAACGGCTGAGATCACCGGAGAAACTAGCAGCAGCAACCATCCAGGATTGGCATTGCCCCAGTAGAGCATTCCGATCGTGATCGAGCCGAAGACGAGTGCTGTTCCTAAGTTTGGCTCTAAAAACACCAGAATCCACGGCACCGCTGCAATCACTAAAACTTTGATCATCATCGGAATGGTGGATGCCGATCGCTGATGCAAAACGGCGGCGATCGTAATGATCATGCCCAGTTTGGCAAATTCTGAAGGCTGCACATTCAGTCCGAAAATGCTGATCCAGCGCTGTGCCCCCAACTCTTCTCGCCCCACAAACATCACAAGCAAGAGCGAAGCATTGGTGATGCCGTAAATAATCCACTTCCACTGCAACAGTTGGTCATAGCGCCACCGCGCAATCAGCAGAGCCAGCACCAGCCCCACGCTGCCTGTGATCCAGTGCCGCCACCAATCTGCCCACCCTGCGTTTAGCTCGACGCTGCGAATCATCAAGCCGCCGAGAATGGTCAGCGCGATCGGGGCAGCAAACAACCACCGGTCAACCTCTTGCCAGGGCTGCAACCAATGCTTAAAGCGAATCGGCAAAAAGGATTTCTGAAACATAGGTTAAGGGGCGAGTGGGCACGTAAATTTTGAATCAATATTCAGAATTTATCTAAGGATCGTAGATTTATTAAGGTACAACTTCTCGGACTCAACTAGAGTGGATATCAGTTCGTGGATGGCTGCGTTTGAGTTGACTAGTGCCCCCTAGATCCCCCATTCTGGGGGACTTTGAAACCGGGAATCTTGGCTCAAAGTCCCCCATGAATGGGGGATTTGGGGGGCGAAGATCTCAGCCATGACAAATCAAGAGATTTGATGACAAGATCGACAGGTTATTTAATCCACGATCCTAAGTCAGTGCTGCAATTGACACTTTAGCAGCAATCTGCTGGGCGATCGCTGTTAACGCCTGAGCCGAGGCAGAATCTGGATCACCTGCTACGATCGGCACTCCGCTATCTCCCCCTTCTCGAAGCGGAATTTCTAACGGCACACATCCTAGAAGCGGGACGTTTAATTCCTGGGCAGTTTTTTCGCCCCCCGCAGAGCCAAAAATGTCATAGCGGCGATCGGGCAGATCTGGCGGAATGAAATAACTCATGTTTTCGACAATGCCCAACACCGGAACGCCGAGTTGTTGAAACATCTTTAAGCCCCGCCGCGAATCAAGCAGTGCAACCGTTTGAGGAGTCGTGACAATGACTACACCTGCCATCGGGACAGCTTGAGCCATTGTGAGTTGAGCATCGCCCGTTCCGGGTGGCATATCGACGATCAGATAATCTAAATCGCCCCACTCGACCTGGTAGAGAAACTGCCGAATCACGCCATTCAGCATCGGGCCCCGCCAAATCACGGGCTGATCTTTGTCAATCAAAAAGCCCATCGAAACGAGCTTGACTCCATGATTAAACGCAGGCTCAATAATGTCGCCCTGGGCACTGGGTCGCACTGTCACGCCAACGCCTTCTAGCCCTAGCATGGTTGGCGCATTGGGCCCGTAGATATCTGCGTCAATCAAACCCACTTTTGCACCTGCTTGGGCAAGAGCAACAGCGACATTGACTGCCACGCTGCTTTTGCCAACGCCGCCTTTGCCACTCGAAACGGCGATGATGTTTTTGACTCCGGCAATGCCTGTGCGATCGGGCAACGATTTTTGCGACGGGGTTTCGGCAGTCACTTCTACATCAATTTTGTTGACTCCCGGCAGCGTCTTGATCGCCCGTTCGCAATCTTCGACAATAAACTGGCGTAACGGACAGGCAGGAGTCGTCAACACGAGGGTAAAGCTGACATTGCCGTCCTCGATCTTGACATTGCGAATCATATTCAACTCCACCAAACTTTTGTGGAGTTCGGGGTCTTGAACGGGTTTAAGAACTTCTAAAACAGAATTAGCATTCAGCGTATCGAGCATTGTGTTCTCTACCCCAACAGCGGCGATCGGACTTTTGCAACCATCTCGATCTTACCGCTAGGGTGGATCGTCAGGGGCATGGGTGAGGTGGCTCAAAAATCAAAACAGCCGAGATCGGGCGATGAAGGTTCAACGATCGGGTGCTCGACTGCTTGTGCCAACTCAGAAGCAACCCGTGCTGCGTAAGGCTTTGTCAGCGACCACACCAAAGGAGACAGCCACCCTTGCAGCGTCACCGAATAGGAAACACACGTCCCCAAAACAGATGATTTAATTTCGTAGGTGACTCGTTCCTCAATCCCCGGCAGTGCCAAAATGCGGACACTCAGCAATGATTTGTCATCCACCCGTTCGACAAAAATCCGAATTGGAAACGGGCCTAACCGAGTCATTGCCTCATAAATCAGTCCTGGTTTCGCCACTAGCCCATGAGGAAGGTTTGTGCTTGATAGTAGAGGGTGCCAAGACACATCGGCTAAATCAATCATCTTTTTCCACACGTCATCAACCGATGCTGTGCTGATCGTCTGGTAAGTTCTCGCCAGCGTATATTGCAATCGCCGCCGTTTGCGATGAAGAAATTTAAATGGAAAGTTGACTCTATTTAACAAGTTCAGCATTTTCATCATCGCGATCGTGCTCCTGCAACTCAACCGGGAATCCCCATCCTAGATGAATGAGCAATCAAACCAGCATTCTCCATAAGACGGCTGTTTGCTCTCTAACAGTATAAAAAACCAAAAACTCAACCTGTATCGCTATCGTCCGAAATCTGGGGTTTAAAGTCAAAAATCTTGCCCTTAGTCTACGAGCTTTTCACAAATTCACAGAAATTAACAGTCGCGCAAACTCTGTTTTTTCTAGGAAAAGCCCGTTCTGGCTAGCGTTGAGAAGGTTGGATGATCACAATTCACGATAGTCTAAATAGGTCTGCTGATTTAGGAGAGCCACGGGGCTTTAGTTGCTTGCATTGACGAGACTAAAGTCATCTTCGCCGCGACCGCCCTCTCAAATAAGCGGGGATAAGGTGCTCCACTTTGCAAACCTCTACTTGAGTTAATTTCCAGGGATCGCAATTTATGACAGCTTTTTCCACTGAAGCCACCACCACCCAAGCTTTTCCCCCTTCTGATTCTCGCGATCGCGTCAGCCATTGGTTCAAAACTCTGCAAGACAAGATCTGCCAGGGCTTAGAACAGGTCGATGGCGACGGCACTTTTCAAGAAGATAGTTGGGAACGCTCAGAAGGTGGAGGGGGGCGATCGCGCGTGATGAAAGAGGGCAAAGTCTTTGAGCAAGGCGGAGTCAATTTCTCTGAGGTCTGGGGAAAAGATTTGCCGCCCTCGATTTTGGTTCAGCGTCCCGAAGCTGCGGGGCATAGCTTCTACGCAACCGGAACGTCGATAGTGCTGCATCCCCGCAATCCCTTCGTGCCTACCGTTCACTTAAACTATCGCTACTTTGAGGCAGGTCCAGTCTGGTGGTTTGGTGGTGGAATTGACCTCACGCCTTACTATCCTTTTGCAGAAGATGCCGCTCACTTTCACAACACGCTCAAGCAAGCCTGCGACGCTCATCACCCAGAATATTACCCTGCGTTTAAGCTTTGGTGCGATGAATATTTCTATTTGAAACACCGTCAAGAAACCCGTGGGGTGGGCGGCATCTTCTTCGACTACCAAGATAGTCAGGGAGTGCTTTATCCGATTTCTTATCCCGGCTCGCAAATCGATACTCAGGCGGCAAACCACAGTAAAGAAGTGGGCGCAATTAAAGGACGCAATTGGGAAAACCTGTTCTCGTTTGTGCAAGGTTGTGGCAATGCTTTTCTGCCTGCTTATGTGCCGATCGTCGAGCGGCGCAACGGCTTAGACTACAACGAGCATCAGCGCAATTTCCAGCTTTATCGGCGTGGTCGCTATGTTGAATTTAACCTGGTCTACGATCGGGGCACCATTTTTGGCTTGCAAACCAATGGTCGCACCGAATCAATCTTGATGTCTCTGCCACCTCTGGTTCGCTGGGAATATGGCTTTCAGCCTCAACCTGGCAGCCCTGAAGCTGAACTTTATGATACCTTTTTGAAACCTCAAGATTGGGTAAATTGGTCAGCTAACGTTCAAGCATAGAATGCTCGATCGCTGATTCAGCTTTTATAAAAAAGGGGAGCGCGGAAGCCGAAAAATACCTAGACGAGAACGCTTTAAGTATTTATTGGCTTCTCGCGCTCCCCGCTATTTTGAGTCTGCTCCAGCCGTCTGTGGTGTTAGAAATCAACGATTAGCGGGCATAACTGAGCTGGGTGGCGATCGCGTTCAAGCCTCATCGGACTGCATTGCCTGAGCCAGTGTGATCAATCCATCTCGATCTACAGCATGAGAAAAGCCAATGGTTTACATGGAAAAGGCAATTGACATGGAGCAAACAACGCATATTACTCAAGACGGAACCACCGTGATCATTTTCCAGCCTGCGGGTCGATTGGATATCACTACCGCTTGGCAGTTTCGCCTAAAGCTCCAAGACTGTATCGCCGTCAGCCGTCATGTAGTGGTCAATCTGGGTCAGGTCAAGTTTATTGATAGCTCTGGCTTAACGTCGCTGGTCGCCGCAATGCGCGACGCTGACAAGGTTAGAGGTAGTTTTCGCATTTGTAACGTTCACCCTGAAGCAAAACTCGTTTTTGAGGTGACGATGATGGACTCAGTGTTTGAGATTTTTGAAACCGAATCAGAAGCGATAGAGGGCGTTCCACGAGGAGCCGCAAGTTAAATACAAAACCCTAATAGCCTTTACGCTTTGTAAATTCATAAGCGCCTAAAATTGCTCCCCAAAGAGCTTTGTCTGTATCGGGGTCAATGCCTTTGTCGTAGCTCAAGAATTTCTCAGAGCTGGCTTCAAATCCTAAGGAGACTTGGCGAATTTCACCCTGATAGGGAAAGCAGCAGCGAGCATTAGCAGGGGGCAACGCTTTAAAACGGCTGTCCTGCAAAATCTGCGTGTGCGTCACCTGGAGAATGCAGCCCGGTAAAACTTCTATGTGGTCTTCGGTGAGATTTTCTAACAACTCTGGGTGTTGCCCTGCGCCTAGAAACGCCGAGGGATTTTTGAACCGATAATATTGCACCTTCAAGGGAAACTGCGGGTCATCTTCTGCCGACTGGATCCGCAGCAGTCGCTGACGGTAAGCTTGATCTAGCTGCAACACATTCGCTTGTTCGGCAAACACTGTGAAGCTGTCTTGAGCGAAGAGATTGACGGGGCGATGCCAAGCTTTTAAGTGGACAAACCAGATAGGGTCAGCGATCGCTTGTTCTCGGTTATCAAATTCGCCCCATAAACAGTGAGCCAGCGTACTGATTAGCGCGTTCATAAAAGAGTGGTACGATCGCAACAAGATTTACAATACAACATCCTTGCCGTTTCAGATTTCTCCACCTGCGATCGACGACCCGACCTATCTGACGCACCGCCGTTGGATGATCCGTGCCTTAGAGCTTGCAGAGGCGGCGGGCAACGCGGGCGATGTGCCAGTCGGTGCGGTGATTGTGGGCGCAAATGGGCAGATACTTGCAGAAGCAGAAAATCGCCGGGAGCGTGACCACGATCCGACTGCCCATGCCGAAGTGCTGGCGCTCAGAGCCGCCGGACAGAAGCAGCAAAACTGGCATCTTAACGAATGCACCCTCTACGTCACGTTAGAACCCTGCCCAATGTGTGCGGGTGCGATTGTGCTGGCTCGATTGGGTCTGCTTGTCTATGGAGCCGATGATCTCAAAGCGGGGGCAGTGCGATCGGTGTTAAATGTGCCAGACAGCGCGGCTTCTAATCACCCGTTGCCAGTGCTGGGTGGCATTTTAGAATCAGCCTGTCGTCAGCAATTGCAGAATTGGTTTCGCGATCGCCGCAAACTCACCGAACTCACAGATCGTTAAATTGACGATTGACAGGGTTCAGTTATGACAAAATTATTGATCTGGAATCGCAACTCACGTGACTGTATAACTCTTTAAACAATGATCGGTCATTTATTGGTTAGCGAGTTTCTATGAAAAAGTTAATTTCAATGTTCACGATCGCAGCCTGCACGATCAATCTTATGGGTTGTAGCACTCCTCAAAATCAGGCTGTTCAGGAAAGCCGATCGAGTCAAGCAACCAATTCCAACGCTCAAGAAATTCCAGCGACTAACGCTAAAACTAGCAAAGTTGAAGCTGTACAAACAAATGTGCAGGCTATTTCAAACAACCCGAAAGAAACGCTTAAAAGCCGTTTGCAAGTTGGCACAGTGAAAAAAATCGAGCAAGGCGATTTGCTTTGCTACATAACACTCGCTGATAAAAATAATGTTGAGACAACGGTTGGAGCATCTTTTAAGCTCTGTGAAAATCCAGCCCTATTCTTAAACAAACAAGTTCGTGCTGTTTACGAAGAAGCCTCAGTCAACGATTGCCAAAGTGCAGAGCCTTGCGGTAAGTCACGAAAAGAATTAATCATCACTAAATTAAAAATTCTAAACGCTGAAACTTCTGCTCAACAGACAAACACAAAGACGATTAGCAATGGCAACTGGACGGTTACGATCGCGAATATTAATTCGTGGTCTGGCGTGAATGGAACTGGAAACCTCAGCTATCACGGCTGCGACTCACAGGGAAAATGTATCGATCTGACCAACGGAACGATCAGTTGTCGCAATGGAATCTGCGTCACAGGCTGGAAAAACGGGGACTATGTTTATGCGATCGCAGAACCGATCAGTGAATCAACACAGTCTCAACCCTCTAAAACAACGCTAACCGTTCGCAAAAATGACACTGAAATCCTAAGAGAAACTGGATTTAGTGTTGTTCGCTAAGTCGTCTAGCCAAACGATTGCAGTCTGAGATTTAGATTTGAAAGCCCGTGATCAGGATTGAACTGATGACCTCACCCTTACCAAGGTTGAGAGCAAGCGTCTAAAACCTTCGCAGACGATGTGTCAAAAACCTAAAAATTCTAGCAGGGGGTTCTGATGTCGAATCAAAATGTTGAGAAAAATAGTCGCGATGTTGTGATCACTGGTGTTGCAGGTATTTTGGAGGGATTCATCGGAGTTCCGTTGAGTATTCTTGTCTACCAAGGCTATCGTGCAATCGGAATGAAAGGAAAGGGACGCTAGATTGCATGGGCTGCGTCTGGTGTTGTCGGTGTTCCGTTGAGTTTGGTTCTAACATCGGCAATCGTCGCACCGATTAATCAAGCGAACGTCGCACCGACTAATAATCAAAATGCAGCCTCGATTAGAGATTCTTATCTACAACGGGACGACCTTCAGTATCGACATCCAGTTCTTCTCGGCGAATTTGCTCTTCCGCCTTGACCACTGTTTGATCAACCTCTTTTCTGACGCGCACTTCCTCACGGACAAACGCTTCTTTGTGGATATCCGGCGTTTCTTCATAGACATCGACACGAGCAATTTCGCCTTCATGGAAAGTGGCTTCACCAGGAGTCGCGATCGTTTGCCCCGTCAAAGCAGTGCGCTCAACCACCACCCGCTCTTTTTCAATTGGGACAGAAACTCTAGCGGTTTCAGTCTCAACCCGCTTGCCGACTGTCACTTCTCCAGTCTTTTCGCGGTGCTTGTTTGCCACTAGCCGCTCTTTATAGAGCTTGAGGTAGACATCTTGAGCGGCAGGTTTTGCTTTGTCCCAGCTTAAATCTGAAAATTAAGGTTGTACTTGATTTGGCTTAGAAACAATTAAGTAGGCGGCTTTTAGCCCTACCGAGCTTGATTGAAGGCTCACTTTGTACAGGTCTGCTCTTTGACGGGATTCTTGGTTGAAGAGTCTGGCGCTGCGGGTTTTGCGGCTGAACTGACTGATGCCTTAACCGTGACGCTTTTGACACCGCCGATCTGTTTGGCTAGAGGCTCGATTTTCTGAAGCTGTTTTTCATCTACTACCGTTCCAGCAACCGTGATGGCTCCGTCTTTGGCACTGATCGCCAAAGCACTTGCAGGCAGGTTCGCTTCGAGCTTTGATCTGACTTCGCTCTTGAGGTCGTTGTCTGTTCTCACACTCTTGCCGCCCATTGCGTTGTTGCGCTGTTCAGCAGAGCGAATATCTGAGTTGAGTTGCTTTCTGCGGAGTTCGCTGGTTGCGTCGTTTTGGTTTGTTGTTGCGACAGGCTTTTCGAGTGGGGGCTTCACTACTAGTTTTAGCAGCGCCACAACTCGTTGCACTCAACACCAAAACGCTGCCAAGGAAGAGAAGTACTAGTTTTTTCATGGTCTTGAATTGCATCTCGTAAAGAGTTTGAATGGGCATAGCGGAACATTTTCAGTTCCGCTATTTGTAAAGTTGATTAGCGACAATCGCTCAAGCTTTGGTCAGGTTTCCCTTTTGAGAAACTCTCTCAAGATTCTTCAGGAAATTTCGCTCTTGTCGGTATCCAAAACTTCCTCAGCTTGTCCTAAAAGCTCTCTCTTGAATCGAGAAACTTTTTGAGAAAATTCTTGACGTTGGGTAGCCGTGAGCAACTGACTATAGACGAACCAGCCTGTATGGATCACACCGACTAGCTCAAACAAAGGCGAAAGGACTGGAATGCTAGTGGCAACGCTTAGAATTGCACCTAACAACGTCAAAACCAGCTTGAAACCAATGACGGCTAGCAACACCCAGCCAATTAGCGCCAAAATGGGTCTGTAGGGTTTCAAGAACTCAGCCGTGTAGCCGATCGGGTCACGGAGGAACTTTGAAACATTTGCATTGGCTTGCACGCTGTCTTCAGATGGCGTTTCGATCGTAGTTTTCTCGACGACTACAGGATCACCGATGGGAACATCAATGACTGTGGTCTGCCTTTTCACTTTGACAAGTTCTGTGGTTTCTGTGGTTTCTGTGGTTTGGGCGGTTTCTACAGACATGGGGAGCCTCCTAATTAGAACAACTTATGAACAATGGACTGAAAAGGGCAGACGACAATCTACCCTTTCCGTTAGGTTAGAACATCGTACGGACTGCGAGAACACCTGCGATCGCGGAGGCTACCAGCGAGGTTACTGCTGTACTAAACAGCCACCATGCTGCATTCGCCGCCACCTTTTGAGTCTCGATCGCTTGCTTTTTAGCTGCGTGTTGGACGGCTTTGATCCGCTTTTTCGCTTCTAGCTGAATCCGCTCTGCACGGTGCAATACGCTATCTCGTGTTGCCTCAACTTTGTTAATAATCCCGTTGGCATCTGCCTCAGAGATATCTTCACGGGAGCTAAGAACTGCAACAAGCGTATCGCGATCGAACTCACCCAGCCGTCCTTTGAGTGCCTCAAATCCAGCTTGTGGATCGTCAAACAGCGTACTAAAATCTTGCTGAATACCTTCGTAGTTGAGTTCAGGACGCTCTAACGAATCGAGGTAATTGCGAATTTTGCCGAACACACTGTCAATCGCAGACTGAAAGGTTTGTTGAACTTTCTGAATCTGCTCATTCACTGCTTTGAAGTTTGACTCAACTTGGTCAGCAATCCGGTTGGCTTCTTCTTCGCTGATGTCTTCGCGCTGAGACAACAGTGCAACGAGGGTAGAGCGATCGAAGTGCGAGAGGCGATCGCCAACACTGTTCAAGCCTGCACGAGGGTCTTGAAGCAGCAACTGCAAATCGCGCTTAATGCCTTCTGGGTTAAGCTCCTCTTTGTGGGTATTTTTCAAATAGCTTTCGAGATTTGCCTCAAAGTCAACCGCTTGTTTTTGGGCACGTTTTGCCAGACGGCGCGGCGCTTTGATGGTGTCACTAATTGCAGATTGCACCTGATCGATCGTGTGATTCACTTGTTCTTCAGTCAAGTTTCCTTGTTGAGTTAGAAGTTTCACTAATGTTTCACGATCAACCTGAGAAAGTCGAGAACGAATCGCATCGGTTCCTGCTTTTGGATCATTGAGCAGTTTTTTCAAATCGCGCTGAATGCCTTCGGGATCTAGCTCTTTCAAGTCTGTTTTGCGGAGGTAATCTGCGATCAGGGTCGTTGTTTGTTCGTACTGCTCTTTTGCTTTACCCGCCAATTTTTGAGGGGCTTGCAAAACGCTGTCCCTGACAGACTCAACCTGATCTAAAACCTGATTGATTTGCTCTTCGCTCAGGTCTTGACGTTGACTGAGCAGTTGAACTAGCGTATCACGATCAAACTGAGAAAGACGAGACTTCAACGCACCGAGTCCGGCTTGAGGGTCGTCTAACAATGTTCTCAAATCGCGCTGAATACCATCTGGGTTGAGTTCTTCTTTGTTCGTGTTCCGCAAGTAGGTTTCAACCTTGGTTCGCAACTCTTGCGCCTCAGATTGCAGACGGTCTTGCAGTTCCTTCGCTTCCGAGAGGACGCGATCGCGAGTCGATTCAAGCTGACCCACAATTTGGTTAGCTTCTTCAGGGTTAACGTCGTTGCGCTGTCCGAGCAGCTTCACCAATGTGTCGCGGTCAAACTGCCCCAATCGATTGCCCAATGCGTCTAACCCTGCGTCTGGGTCTTGTAAGAGCAACTTGAATTCGCGTCCGATCGCGTCTGGATTCAGCTCCTCTTTTCCAGTTGACTTCAGGTAGTTCTCAACTCGACTGCGAAGATCTTGCGATCGTCCTTCTAATTCAGCCACTTGAACAGACCCAAACACTTCTGCACGAATTTCTTCAAGCGTGTTAGCAGTATCTTGAACTTTATCAGGGGTAAAGTCATCTCGCAGTGCCAGTACTTCGACAAAGTAATCGCGATCGACTAACTCCAATTCCTGGCGAATTGCCCCTGGATCAGCTTGCGGATCGTAAATAACATCTCGGAATTCCTGTTTGATGGTTTCACGATTCAAGCGCCAGGGCGGTGAAAATAGCAGGTAGTTTTCCAGGTCTGCTTGAATCACACTAAACGGCTTCAGTTCTTTAGTAGCAGCCTGCTTACCTAACTTGTCAGCTTGCCCTTGAACGGTGCCTTTCAGCTTTTGCAACTGACCAGAAATCTTTTCAACATCCAGATCAGAGAGATCCGTATTTTGAATGACTTTGCCGAGCAGGGCACTAAACCCAAACTGCAATGCTTTATTGCTCAAGCTTCCACCTGAGGAGGCTCCTTTAGAAACAGTTTGTACCAATTGACCAAGCTGACCCGAAAGCTCCTCGGTGTTCAAATCTTCAGGTGTTGCAGATTTCAACAGATTTGTCAGTTGCCCTAGAGGATCTTGTCCTCCCTGTTTACAGATCGTTCCTTTCCATGCAGTTTCTAGCTGGTTGGCAACGCGATCGATGTCCTGCTTTGAGAAGTCTGTGCGACTGCTGACGAGATCCACAAATGACTGACGATCAATGTTCTTGAGAAGGTCACTATCTGCAAGATCTTTGAGATCGGAGTCTTTGAGCAACTTCTCAAACTGACCTCTAATTTCATCCAGGTTCAACTTTGGCAATTGCAGATTGCTGAGAGAACTCTGAAGCGTTTTTCGGATACTGTTGGGATCAAAGCCAGACGTGATTTCTCGACGCACCGCAGCCGTAATTTCTTCAGCCGTTGAGACTGCCTGATTTTTGGCGACATTCACTCCGATCGCTGCCGTTGCCGTTCCCATCATGCCTTGAATACCAGAAGACGCAGTGCTAATGACAGAGCCGATTAGAGAGCCAACTGCCCCTGAGCCGAGCCACACTAGCAATGAGAAATAGGTAGACCAGATCACAACGCCAATGATTGCACCTAAACCAACGCTACCAACCAGGCTAAGTTTCACTGCAAGGAAACTGGCAGCAAACCAGCAATTCTCATTATGACTTTTGACTATTCAAGACGATAAGAACGCGGTAGGGTGAGAGAGTCAAAAGCCACCTCACCGAAGACGTTGGCCCCAA
>JAYVFW010000250.1:0-4358 GCA_043772715.1 Phormidesmis sp.
CATTTCCTGAAACAAGTTGCCTAAAATATCGTAGGTGTTCGATGGTTTGCCCTGGCGCGATCGCTCCAGACACTCGCGCACCAAGCTAATAAATAGATCCTCCGGCAACAATTTCCGGTCTTCTGCAAACATTGCCAAGACGCATTGCAGCACAAACCGCTGGGCAGTCTGAGGATCAACGGCATTCCGCGATCGTTTAATCAGCATCGTCAGCAATTCGCCCATGCGTCCCGCTGCCTTCTCGGTCACAAATACCAGATTATTGTTGAAAACAGGCACCCGATCCAACTCTGGATTCATAAACGTGAACGCCCCGACCCGTTCGGGCAGACGCTCTAACGAAATCTTCTCGATCGGCTCTTCAGACTGCTTACGAAAGTCGTAGATCCAAAACTCATCGAAGTTGCACAGCATCACATAGCTGGGGCACTGCAACTGCATCCAATAAGTGACGGCTTGCGCGTAATGTTTATTCAGGTCTTCGCCCCGCTTCTTCATCTCAATCAGCAAATGGGGCTTCCAGGCAAGATCGGCAAAGCCCGTATTCCCTTTTTTGCTGCCCTTTTTTACCCGTTGCTCTAGCGTTGCCCCCGCTTCGATCGCGCCTTCATGCCCAAACGCCTGAAAGAAGCGATCGAGAAAGGTTTGCGATTCGCCTTTTTCATCGCCTTTGAGATGCTGCTGGCAGTATTGGACAAATTTCTGGAGGCTTGCGGGTGTAGCTGGCATAGGGAGAAGTTCAACGTGGGGCAGGAAAACACAAACCTCGGAGGTTTTAACCAAGAATCAAGCATCGTGACCGACAGACTGGCTTAAACCTCCGAGATTTTGGGAGTGTTCCCACCTTAACCCTACTGATCGAGCTTGAATCTCGATCGTTTTAGGTTTGAACTCGGATTGTCGAGCTTTTTACTCGATCGTTGCTGTTCTAAACTCGAAACTCCGAGCTTTTTGCTCCGATGTTGCTGTTTTGAACCCGATCGTTGCGGTTCTGAACTCGGATTGTCGGGCTTTTTGCTCCAATGTTGCGGTTCTGAACTCCGATCGTCGAGCTTTTTGCTCCATCATTCAAGCTCTGAGCTTCAATTTGAACTTTAGAGGTGTGTACACACGGCTTTGTCGCTGCGTTCCAGTTCTTTCTGCCCCCTAAATCCCCCATTCTGGGGGACTTTGAGTCAGAGTTTTGGGCTAGATTCCCCAGTCTAGGGGACTTTGAATCGAATTTTTGGTCTTAAAGTCCCCCATTTTGGGGGATTTAGGGGGCGAAGATCTCGGCAATGACGAAGCGACCCCCCATCAAACTGACGTGATCTTAAGGCACCGCTCTAATTACAAAAAAAGGTGCGTCACCCTTAGCAACGCACCCGATCGATTGAGAACTCAAAAAAGTTTAGCGCTTAAATTCTTTCAGCCATTCGCGCAACTGTTCAGCCGCCACATCGCGACCGCCTAACCCAAACGAGAGGGCGATCGCCACCGCGATCGCGCCCAACAGCAACCCAAACGCCAGGTTAACAATATCTGGGGCGATGCCCATTTGCTGAAGCGCCATCGCCGCCACAAGCGCAATAATTGAAACTCGTGCCGCTTGACCCAGCAGATTTGCCTGACGACTTCCCGAACTGTTGATCAAGTTGTAGGCGAGATTAGCAAAATATAAGCCCACCGCAAACACCAGCAACCCGATCAAAATCCGACTAAAGACGATCAGCAATTGCGCCGCGATTAGTTTCAGCGCTTCAAATTGCAGCACGTCGATCGCCGCAACCGTTGCCACCAGCATGATGCCCACCAGCGCCACAACCCCTGCAATCTCAGAAGGGGTGCGAACCGTCGGCTTGGCGCTTATTGGCTCGTTCAACACTTCGCCCGTCTGAAACTCTGAGCTATAAGGCACACGATTTGTGAGGTCGGGCAGACCCAGCCACTGAAATATATTGTTGAACCCAATGCTCGTCAGCAGACTAGTCAGCAAGCCAGTCAACACCTTGCCCAGCACATAGGCGATCGCCAAAATCAACACCGCCGTAAAGATTTTGGGCAAAGCCGCCAAAATTTGATCTAGCAGATTTTGCACAGGCTGAAGCGGCCCCTGCAAATCGAGCACACCCAAAATCAGCGGCAGGAAGAACAGGAAGACAAACCAGTACAGCGCATTGCCAAACGCCTCACTCAGCAAAAACGGGCTAGGAGACAGGGGATCTCCAGGAGAATGCTCGGATAACCGTTCATCGAGTGAAAATGATTGAGCCGTGCGAATCACGAGCGCTCTCACCACGGTTGCAACAATCCAGGCGATCGCAAGCAACACCGCAGCAGAACCAAGACGCGGCAAAAACCTAAAGATTTGATCGAGGAACGTGTTAAGCGATGTCGAGACGGTTGCCAGGTTGAGCGTGTTTAAGGCTGCCACCACCGCCAGGATCATAATCACCCAAAAGACGAACGCGCCAACTAAACCCTCTACCTTCAGGTCTGACCGAGCGTGTCCACTCGCAGTCATCCCCGCTAAACGGTTATCGACATCCGTGCGCTTAAGCAGACTGCGAACAGCACTCGAAACGATCCCTGCAATTAACCAACCAATCAGTAAAATCGCCAGTGCGCCCAGTAGCCGCAACACAATATTGGTGAGATCATTGGGATCGATTCCTTGAAAACCGTTGATCGGGGCTGTGTTGGCAACAGGAGCTTGTGCCAACACGATCGCCAGTGGGTTGAGAATCTGCGCCCCAACTGGCTCACTAAAACTTTGCCAAACTTGATTCATGGTTATCTAGTTAATCTCGTTTTCTAGTCGATTAAGACGCGCCAAGGCTACTGTGAGAAAAGTAGCAATTTAGAATTAGGCTAGAAAGCGGTCTGTTTTTATACAATTCAGCTAACGAGTCTCTACCTAGAGCGCGAAGAAATCTTGTGAGGAGCGTTAAAATGCTAATGCATCATTAGGGTACAGGCTTCTCCCAAAAGAGAAAAGCCTCTAGAGTTACTATTTTCAAGTTTTGATGAATTATCATGAAGATCCCAACAACTTTCTGCATTTTGACCAAAACCTCGGAGGTTTAAGCCACTCTGTCGGTCACGATGCTTGATTTTTGGTTAAAACCTAAGAGGTTTGCGTAAGTCCTAATGCATTCACTGAGTAATCCAAGTTAAAATGCCCCCTCAGATTTTCGAGCAATCTATCCAAATCAATGCAAGCGCCACGATCGTAGAGCGCTGTTTTACAGATCAAAATCTGATGCACCGATGGCTCAATCCCGCTTTGCGCTGCGAGCCGATCGGGAATTGGTCTACTGAGGTGGGCAGCCTCAGTCGCTTTGTGATTCAAGTTCCGCTTCTACAACCCGCACTGCGAAGTGTGGTTGCAGAGCGCGAACCGGGCTTAGTTGTTTGGGAGTTTCAAGGATTTTTTAAGGGGCGCGATCGTTGGGAATGCACCCCTGAAGGCAAAGGCACCCGGTTGTTAAATCGCTTTGAGTTTGAGATTCCCAACCCGATCGTGAGATATGGGTTCAACACCTTTGCCTCTAAGTGGACACAGAGCGACATGACAGCCCAACTCAGACGACTCAAAAGAGTTGCCGAGGAAGTCTATCAGAAGATGAGTTAACCTAAGCCTCAGTTAGCCTAGCTCGTTGCCGCTTTCTCTAGCATTAACTTAGATCGCTTCAATGGTGCAGGCACCGCGATCGGATAATCACCCGTAAAGCAGGCAGAGCAAAACTCATTGGTGTCTTCACGAGTGGCGGTTAACATCCCTTCTAAACTGAGATATTGCAGAGAATCAACTCCAATTTGCTGGGCGATTTCTGCCACTGATTTAGTGGCGGCAATGAGATGATCTTGGCTGTCGGTGTCGATGCCATAAAAACAAGGATGAGTCACCGGCGGCGAAGAGATTCTCATGTGAACCTCAATTGCACCCGCATCACGCAGAGCTTTGACAATTTTGCGGCTTGTTGTGCCGCGCACGATCGAGTCATCGACAATCACTACCCGCTTTCCTGCCAGCACATCTTTAAGCGGATTTAGCTTCATTTTGATGCCTGCCTCGCGCATGACCTGGGTCGGCTGAATAAAGGTGCGACCGACATAGCGATTTTTGATCAAGCCTTCTGCATAAGGAATGCCCGACGCTTGGGAAAAACCGATCGCGGCTGGCACACCCGAATCAGGTACGGCGATCACAATGTCGGCATCGATCGCCGATTCTGCCGCCAGTTGACGACCAATTCGCAGCCGATAGCTATATAAACTCTCGTCATGCACAACGCTATCGGGACGCGCAAAATAAATCATTTCAAAGATGCAGAGTTTGCGCTGTGACTGCTCTGCCCATCGACTCGACGCTAACC
>JAYVFW010000251.1:0-13252 GCA_043772715.1 Phormidesmis sp.
TAGAAAAGCGCTTGTGGTCGCTGGCATCCGTGACCACAAGCCCCCCATTTCGGTAATGTCTTGGCAACTAGTCGTGGCAATAATCGATCCCGTACTCATGAACAGCAATGCTTTCGAGACTGCATGAGCAAACAGCAACGCTAATGCAAAGCCTGTCCAGTTCATTCCGACCGCAGCAAACACCAGCCCTAAATAAGCGCTCGTGGAGTGAGCTAAAGCGCGCTTAATGTCAATTTGGGCGATCGCCACCAGAGAAGCCCCGATCGCGGTCATCGATCCGAGCGCGACCAGAGCCATCGAAGCCACCGGAGACAAAATCAAAATCGGCTGAAGCTTGATCAACACATAGGCACCACAACCTACCACTACTGAGTTTCGCAAGATCGAAGCGGGATTCGGACCCTCCATCGCTTCATCCAGCCATAAGTGCAGTGGAAACTGGGCGCACTTGCCGATCGGGCCCGCAATCAACGCCAAACCCAGCAGCGCAGACACCGTGGGAGACAGTTGAGCCGTCTCTGCCCACTCATATAAGTCAGGAAAATTTAAACTCCCCGATAGGGTCGAGAGCGTTACAACGCCCATCAGCAGCAGCACGTCGCCGACCCGCTTGGTTAAGAAAGCATCTCGTGCGGCAGTCACAACCAGCGGTTGGGCATACCAGAAACCAACCAGCAAATAGGTCGAGAGGGTCAAGATTTCCAGTAGAGCATAAGTGAGAAACAGGGAATTGCTCAACGCTAAACCGCTCATCGCCGCTTCAAAAAACCCCATCAAGGCAAAAAATCGCGCTAATGCCCAGTCTTTCTCCATGTAGCCTAGGGCAAAAACCTGTGCCAGCAAACTCAAGCCTGTGATCACCTCCATTGCGCCGACGCTCGTTGAGGAGATGTCTAGGGCGATCGACAAATCGAGATCTGCCGCTTTTAACCAATGAATGACCAGCTCATGAGACTCTTGTCCCCAAGTGGCGCTAAACAGTGCCCAGCCGTGGATACAAGCTAAAAATGTTGTGAAAATGTTGAGATAAGCGGCAGGTCGAGGACCCGTGCGCCGAATCAGCCCCGTTGCCCACGGTAAAGAGAGGATCGCGCCCAAAAACCCATAACAAGGAACCCACCAACTTGTATCAATGAGAAACTGCTGCATCGAACCTGCCTTCACTCAAAAACTTACCAAAAGCGCCCCTCTAAGCAGATCTGCTTAGTTGGGGTTCACCAATTTTGATGATTGTTAAAAAATTAGAACAACTTTCCTCGTGAAATTCAGCTTAACGCTTAACGTCCGTAAAAGTACAATGCATTCCATAGAGAGGGGCAATGGTATGGAAAAGCTAACTTTTATTGATAAACGTGACGGCTACCAACTTAAGCCGGGACAGTAGGTCCCTCAAGTCTTTAAGCTTCGTTCAATCTGTCCCGCTTTGTGTCGGTAGCCACGTGACTTATATGCAAGAAAGTTTTCTATAAATAGCGTTGAAAAGCGTCTATGATTCTAAAGGCGAAATCTTAAGGCAGTCTTCATTATCCTTCGGTAAGAAAGTGCTGACAACTGGAAATCGCGACATGAGAGATTAGCTTGGCTTATGTCTAAAATTTGTAACTATCATCAAGCGTTATATTGTCAAGCGTCAACAACCCGCCTATTCTGAATAGAGAGCACAGTTGAAAAGCCTTGATAAAGCTTGACAAGATGGGTTATCTCGTCAACATTTTTGCTTAGGGTTTGTGTAATTTAGTTTCACTTAGTCAGGAGATCAAGAATGCCGATCGCTGTGGGAATGATTGAGACGCTGGGTTTTCCGGCTGTGGTAGAAGCCTCAGACGCAATGGTAAAAGCCGCTCGCGTCACCCTAGTTGGCTACGAGAAGATTGGAAGTGGTCGCGTCACTGTGATCATTCGCGGAGACGTGTCTGAGGTGCAAGCCTCGATCGCCGCGGGGATCGAATCTGTTAAGCGCGTCAACGGCGGGCAAGTGGTTTCGACCCATGTGATCGCGCGTCCTGACGGAAACCTAGAGTATGTGCTGCCCATTCGCTACACCGAAGCGGTTGAGCAGTTCCGAAGTTAATAGCGATTTGCTAGTTAGCTGATTTGTTGTGTTTAGAACTTGATTGGAAGGGAGAATTTAACGATGGCTATTGCAGTTGGCATGATTGAAACTCTGGGTTTCCCCGCAGTGGTAGAAGCCGCAGACGCGATGGTGAAAGCCGCTCGCGTGACGTTAGTGGGCTATGAGAAAATTGGGAGTGGTCGCGTCACGGTAATCGTGCGGGGTGATGTGTCTGAAGTTCAGGCATCGGTTGCAGCAGGCATCGAAAACGTCAAGCGCGTCAATGGCGGGCAAGTGCTGTCTACCCACATCATCGCTCGTCCCCACGAAAACCTGGAGTATGTGCTGCCCATCCGATACACCGAGGCAGTTGAGCCATTCCGTGAGAGCGTCAGCGGCATCCGCCCGCTTAACCGTCCATAACGTCTGATGCAAATTGCCAAAGTTCGCGGCACCGTTGTCAGCACTCAAAAAGAGCCGAGTTTAAGAGGTGTGAAGTTTCTGCTTCTGCAATTTTTAGACGACGCAGGGCAGCCACTCCCACAATATGAGGTGGCGGCTGACAACGTCGGAGCAGGAATCGACGAGTGGGTTCTGGTTAGTCGTGGCAGTGCTGCCCGCCAAGTTCCTGGAAGTGAACAGCGCCCCGTCGATGCGGCAGTGATTGGAATTATTGATACGGTGAGTGTTGATAATCGATCGCTCTACAACAAAGGAACCCAGTATTAGCGGGGCAACTAATTGCGTAATGGGTTGGGCATACCTTAACGCATTACGCAATTGATAACGGTGCACTACGCTACTGCTAATTGGTTCAGCAAATTTAGCAAAGTGATTGAATAGGCGCAAAAGTTACGATCGAGTCATCCTTGCGGTGTGTGCAATCGAGCTTTCACAATGCGCGGTCAGCTAGGAGAATTTTTATGGCAGTCCGTAGTTTCGCGGCTCCGCCCACGCCTTGGTCACAGAGTCTTGCCGAACCCGACATTCACCATACCGCCTATGTTCACTCGTTCTCAAACATTATTGGGGATGTGAGGGTTGGCGAAAATGTGATGATTGCGCCGGGCACCTCGATCCGCGCCGATGAAGGGCATCCATTCTACATTGGTGACGACACCAATATTCAGGATGGAGTCGTCATGCACGGGTTAGAGCAGGGCAGAGTTGTGGGTGATGATGGCGATTCCTATTCGATCTGGGTGGGAAGCCGTTCTTCGCTCACTCACATGGCGTTGATCCACGGTCCTGCTTACGTGGGCGACGACTGTTTTATTGGCTTTCGCTCGACGGTGTTTAACGCACGAGTTGGTGATGGCAGCATTGTAATGATGCACGCGCTGGTTCAAGATGTAGAAATTCCGCCTGGAAAGTATGTGCCTTCTGGAGCCGTAATTACTAGCCAACAGCAAGCCGATCGCTTACCCAACGTGCTAGAAGCCGACGTGAAGTTTGCGTCGCATATTATTCATATCAATGATGCGCTGCGATCGGGCTATCGCTGCGCTGACAATATCGCTTGTATTGCCCCAATCAGAGATGAGATAGCTAACCCTAAGATGAACCAACCCACTTCAAATGTTTCTAGCCGCTCTGCCAATGATTTGGGCAATAGTGGCGTGATTGAGCAGGTGCGTCAACTGCTGGCTCAAGGATATCGAGTTGGCACTGAACACGCCGATGAGCGCCGCTTTAAGATCAGTTCTTGGAAAAGTTGTGCGATCGTTCAGTCTAATCAAGAATCTGATGTCTTGGCTGCGCTTAACTCTTGTATGCAAGAGCATAGCGGTGATTATGTCAGGCTGATTGGCATCGACACCCAAGCCAAAAAGCGAGTGCTAGAAACGATTATTCAGCGTCCTGGTGCGACTCCGACCCAACTCTCCTCCAACGGTTCGTCTAGCAATTATTCAGCACCGTCTTATGCCTCCAGCAATGGCAACGGAAATGGTCATGCAGCAGCTAGCGGATCGATCGAGGGTTCTGTCGTTGCCCAGATTCGTCAAATTTTAAGCAAAGGCGGACGGATTGGCATTGAGTTTGCTGACGAGCGTCGGTTCCAAACCAGCTCTTGGAAAAGTGCTTCGATTCGGGCGAACAATGAGTCTGGAATTTTGGCTGAAGTGCAGGCGTGTATGGCAGATCACGCAGGTGAATATGTGCGAATTATCGGCATCGACCCCCAAGCAAAGCAGCGAGTTTTAGAATCGATCGTTCAACGCCCCTCTAACAAGCAACACATCTCTAATCAGACTGTAAGACCTGCTTCTAACGGTGGAGCGGCTCCGAGTCACGGCGTAGCCCGCACCAACGGCAGTGTTGCCGAGCAGGTGCGTCAACTGTTGTCGCAAGGTGCAGCGATCGGGCTAGAGTTTGCCGATGAGCGGCGCTTTAAGATCAATTCTTGGAGCAGTGCGCCTTTGATCCATACGAGATCGGAAGGGGCAGCGATCGCGGCTCTAGAATCTTTTATCGCAGCCCACAGCAGTCACTATGTGCGTCTGGTTGGAGTCGATACCACTGCGAAGAAGCGAGTTTTAGAAACCGTAATTCACCGTCCTGGTAGAACACCTGAAACCTCTCTAGTTTTAGATCCTCCAGTTTATGCTCCACCTAGTTCAACGAGTTCTTTCTCAGCAACGGGAGGAAGCCAAAAGCTCAGTGGTGAAGCGGTTGATCAGGTGCGTCAGCTAGTGCGTCAAGGCGCTCGAATTGGCTTGGAGTATGCAGATGTCCGGCGCTATAAAGGTGGCGCTTGGCAGACTGGGGCTTCGATTCAAGCAAATTCTGAATCTCAAGCGATCGCGGCTCTTGAATCTGCATTGTCTGACTATGCGGGTCAATATGTGCGCTTAGTTGGCACCGATCCGAAGGCAAAACGTCGCATTATTGAGCTGGTCATTCAAAAAGCTGGAAAGTAACTAGTTTTGAGTTCAGGGTTGGTAATCAATTCAGAACTCACAATTTAAAACTCTTGAACGATGTATCCTTTGCCGCTGCAACTCTGTCCGATCGACACCGCCCACTATCTCGTGAGTGGCGATGTCACTATTCACGAAGGGGTCGCGATCGCGCCAGGTGTCTTACTGCAAGCAGACCCTGGTAGCAAGATTATCATTGGTGCGGGTGTCTGCATTGGCATTGGCTCAGTTTTACACGTCCATGAAGGCATCCTAAAAATCGGAGCAGGCGCCAGCATTGGCGCAGGTGTTTTGCTGGTGGGGCAAGTGACGATCGGCGATCGGGCTTGCATTGGGTCAGCAGCGACGATTTTAGACAGTGCTGTTGAAGGGGGGGCACTGGTGGCATCGGGTGCGCTGGTGGGCGACCACAGCCGTCCTTTAGAAGCACCTGAAGCTCCTCAAGTTCAATCTGCTCCCGGAGTTGAAGCACCTCCAGACCCTTGGGCTGATCTTCAGCCACCTTCTAAACCTGAAGTTCTACCCGAAGATCCATCACCCAAAGATCCGTCACCCGAACCTTCAGTCCCCGAACTAGATCCTGTCGTGGCTGCCAGTGTTTACGGACAGTCTTACGTCAATAATCTTCTCGTCAAGCTGTTTCCTCAAAATCAACAGAATTACAATTCGCCTGACAATAGGCACCTAAATGGAAACTCTTAGCGGCGATCGCCCATCTATATTTATCAGCAGAAAAAACCAGAACTGAAGAACTTTGCAGACCCGTTAAGATTGAAGTTATAAGAACTGCCCTGTCACCCCTTCGCTGATGAATCGTCTAGACAGATTTACTGATACTGCCTTAGGTCTTGTCTCTACCGAAAGCTTTCCGGCGATCGTGGGCATTGCTGACATGATGCTCAAGTCATCAGATGTCACGCTGGTGGGCTACGAAAAAACGGGCGGAGGCTTTTGCACCGCTGTCGTGCGGGGCGGCATTTCAGATGTGCGATTAGCAGTCCAGGAAGGGATCGACCTCGCCGCTCAGTTTGGGCAGAAGGTTTCTACTTTGGTCGTGCCTCGCCCGATGGCAAACTTAGAAGCGGTCTTGCCGATCGGCACCAAACTTGCAGAACTCGCCAAAGGCAAACACGGCAATCCTTTTCGCAATCAGGCGGTCGGCTTGCTCGAAACTCGCGGATTTCCGGCAATGGTGGGCGCAGCAGATGCGATGCTTAAATCCGCAGATGTAACGCTAACCGCGTATGAAACGATCGGGTCAGGGCTTTGCACCGCAATTATTCGCGGCACGATCGCAAACGTCGCGATGGCGATCGATGTCGGAATGCAAGAAGCCGAGCGCATTGGCGAACTTCACTCGGTGATGGTGATTCCTCGTGCCCTCGAAGATTTAGATCAAACCCTACCGCTTGCAAGCTGCTGGATCGAAGAGTTGCAGCCGTTGCGTTTGCCGATCGAACTCAAAGAAACCGAAAAAGAATTGGTGGCATTGCCAGAACTTCAGCAAGAGCTTCAGGCTTTAGCTCCGACTCAGAGCGGGCTGCAACTGCCAGAATCTCGCCAACCCAAGGCAGAATTGATAGAACTCTCAATGCAAACCCCTCAAGAAGAGTTGCTAGAAACCACCCAACCGCCTGAATCTAAACCGCTCAATCAGACTCCAGAAGAATAATTATAAAAAAGCAGTGCCCTGTGCAAAGTGCTTTGTAGACGGGCATTCTAAGCATATACCTACACCAATTCTGACGAATGGCGGATCAATATGCTCTAATCGTGTGTCAGCTAGAACAGGATGCAAATGCTGTCCGAATTAAAAAGCTGATTTTATACGCCTGCAAAAACTGGTGGGAGAACGATCTCGATCGCCTCAGTGCCATCAGCTTGCAAAGCCTGGTGCAAGAGTTGCGCTATCTCAATCCCACGTTAGAGCATCTGCAATATAAACTAAAACTTCTGGTTGGCACTCTTAGCAAACAAGAAGAATATCTTCAAGTCGCGGACACGATTATCGGAAATCTGGCAGGGTTATATAGAACTGCAACTGCGATCGAAAAAACCACGATCAGCACCAATCCACTCGATGGCATCGGTGGTGAGTTGCAAACACAAATTACCCAAGCTTTAGAGCAAGCAGCAAATTCTAGCCGCATCAAAAAACTGATGATTTGCGCGGCTCGCAAATATTGGGAAACCGACCCGATTAAAGTTGAGCAGGCAGAAATCAAAAAACTGATCAGCGAATTAGCTCATCAATATCCGACGATCGAAAGCTTGCAAATCGGACTGGCGGCGATTGTCAAAAGCCTCAACAAACCGATCGAATATGCCTCGATCGCCAACATGATTTTGCGGGAGATGGGCAAGTTATATGTTCAAGAAGATAGGATTCCCCTTCAAAAGATGGCGGATGATCTGACTTCTCAAGCACTAAATCAGCCGATTCGCCAAACCGCAGATCCCACAATCAGTCTTTTTGATATGCGGCTAGAGATCATCAAGTTTGCTAATCCACTTCGGGCAAAAATTCTGCTGTTTTCTCTGGTCTACTATCCATTTAGTGGCAAAGAACAGGACTGGTCAAATTTAAAATTTTACAGTCTAGAGGGGTTGCTTCGCAGTGTCACAATCGTGTGTAGCTCTCTAGAAGCGTTGCAATTAAAGCTAGAAGAAATGGCACACCAGTTAAACCAGCCAGAAGACTATCTTGCAGTCGCCAACGTAATTCTCAAAAGTGTCAAACCAGGATATGCCGAGCTTCAACAGCAACAGCAAGCCTTAGAAACCAGTGCTGCCGACATCACACGGGCAGACTCGACGCAAGTTTTGATTGCGCCTGGATCGAAATCAATTTCAAGGATCGAAAATAGAAAATCATGAACGGTCAAGACGTATTAGAGCGCTATGAATCGGGAGAGATGAATTTCACGAGGGCAAACCTGAGTGGAATCAATTTAATGGGAGCAGATTTAATTGGCGCAAATTTAGCCCATGCTGATCTGCATCACTCAATTCTAATTTTGGCTTATTTAAATCGATCGAACCTCACCCACGCTAACCTCAAAGGCACTAAACTGTGCGGTGCAAATCTCAGTCAAGCCGACTTACTCAACGCAAATTTGCGCGATGCCGATCTGCATGGAGCGATTCTCTATGGGGCTGATTTGCGCGGGGCAGACCTGAGTTTATCAACCTTACTCGATGCTAATTTTAGAGATGCCGATTTGCGAAATGTGAATTTTAGTGGGGCTGATCTGCGGGGTGCTTGCTTGCGCGGGGCAAACCTGCGAGAAGAAAAACGCGCTTACAAAGGCGCAAACCTACGCGGTGCCGATCTGCGGGGTGCTGACTTGCGCGGGGCAAATCTAGCAGGGGCTGACCTGAGTCGATCGAACCTAATTGGTGCAAACCTCAGTGAAGCCACTCTCCGAAACGCAGATCTCACCGAAGCCAACTTAACCGACGCAATGCTCAACGGGACGTTTTTAACCGACGCAAATCTAACCGAGGCAAATCTCAGCCGAGCCATATTAAGCAACTGCAAACTAAACCGTGCCCAGTTAAACGAAGCAAATTTAGCAGACGCTGATTTGAGAGATGCGACGTTGAGCGATGCAAAACTGCACAAAACGAATTTACAACGGGCAAATTTGACACGATCGCGGCTCAATCGTGCCGAATTTAATCACGCAAATCTTCGTCATGCAATATTGGTAGACGCTCTCTTGATCAAGGCTTATTTAGGTCGGGCAGATTTGCGCGAGGCAAATTTAACGGGGGCAAACTTAGCCGGGGCAGAACTCAGCAGCGCTCTGTTAAATGGAGCAATTTTGCAAGGCGCAACGTTGCCCGATGGCAGTGTGCAGATCTAACTCGCGAAACGCCTAAAGATTTTATGAGTTAATAGCTCTATTGAGAGAATTGAACGAGATCGTCTAACTCGGCGTAGTCTGGCAAGGTTGTATCAATCGATTTGCCGTCTCGTAGAACAATCCGATCGTGCTGTGAGCGAGACAACAATTCTCCATAACTTCGTGCCTTAAATAAAACGAGATCGGCGGGAAGTCCCGCGCCAATTCTGCCGACTTGGGGCAAGCCCATCAAATCAGCAGGCGTGAGCGTGATAGCGTTTGCCCAATCGCTGTAGGGATGATCGAGATGAGCAATGCGAACGGAGAGATTAAAAACTTCCATCGCATCGTGATCGCCAAACGCAAAGAACGGATCGCGGCAATTATCACTGGCGATCGCCACCGACACTCCTTGCCGCTTCAATTCGTGCAGTAGGGTCACGCCACGCCACCGAGGAGTTTTACCCGATTTTCGACCTTGCAGATAAAGGTTGCACATCGGCAGACTGACTACGCCAACGCCCGCTTTTTTGACGAGTCGAATGGTTTTATTTGCTTCGACTTCTGCCTGCACCGACAAACTACAGCAGTGCCCGCAAACGATACGCCCTTTATATTTCTGCCGAATCGCGGCTTGGGCAACGTGCCTCAATGTCATGGACGCAGGATCGTCGGTTTCGTCAGTGTGGAAGTCTAAATTTAATTTGCGTTCCTTGGCGAGAGCAAAAACGCGATCGAGTTGAGCGTCGATGTCTGGGTGCATATAGATAACACCCCCTAACACGCCGCCGACATCCGCCACTAAATCTGCTAATTTCTCTCCTTCAAGGGTCAGAAAGTAGTCTAAAGTCACGAGCGAGACGGCTTGAAGAATAAGCTTGTTTGCCCAGCGATCGCGCAACTCTTTAAAAACCCGAAAGCCAATTTCTCCCTGCTCGCCAAACGCATCAATATGAGTCCGAATGGCTCTTGTGCCGTGGGCATAGCTACATTTGAGTCCAAACTCCATGCGACGGTAAACATCTTTCTCGTTCCAATGTTTAGCTGCGTCTGTTTTAACGGCGGTCAGCGCACTATTAAAGGTTCCATCTGGGTTGGGAGCGCGGTTCCAAATGTGTCCTTTATCCAGATGGGTGTGCATATCCACAAAGCACGGCCACACCATGCCACCCTTCAAATCGATCGAGGGAGCGCCGTAAGTGTCATAGGTTCCCGAAGCGACGATCGTCGCAATCATGCCATCAATAATCTCTAGATCGACAGCAAGCAGCCGATCGTTGGCATTTTTGCTAGTCCACTTCGCTCCGCTCACGATCAAAGAGGGCGGAACGTGGGCATTTCTCAGCCAGTAGTGATTAGAGTCAAACAGCATAGAAGCGATCGACCATTTGCGAACGAGCTTTTGTCCTAAGGATCGCGGATTAAATAACTCTTGCCCTCATCCCCAATCCTTCTCCCTAGGGAGAGAGTGAGGGCAAATCCAGGTCTTATTTAGTCCACAATCCTAACTTACCAGCAATGCTACTGATTGGTCAGGATATTCACTTTAGGAATCGGTGCCAAACGCTTGTGCAAAAAGAGTCGTCTAGGCTGACCTAACAACCAAGTCGTCAAGCCTGCATCTGTGTCTCGCAGCCGATATCCACTTTTTTCATAAAGCTGCTTCGCCGAGTGGTTATTCTCCAGCACATGCAGATAAATATCTTCAAACCCCCAAGACAAAACGACGCGATCGCACGCCTCTAATAACTGCATCGCGGCTCCCTTGCGCCGATACTCTGATCTGACCGCTAGATTTGATAAGTAAGCGTATTGACTAGTGCGCGGCTGCCAGGAGTTGAAAGATCGCAGCCCAACCTCCACAGTGCCCATCAAGTCACCCTGGTCTAGCGCCACCAAACAGACATAGTTTTCAGGAGCCGACCTTAGTCTGTTCCTCAAATCCTCATAAATTCCCATTCTCATCAGGGGAATCAGCCAGCGCATAAACTCTGGTTGCAGATGAAAACTTTCCGCCAAGATTCCAGCAATTTCAGATAAGTCTTGCTGCTCGACAGGACGAATCAGAAAGGGTGGAGAACTTGATGGTTGCCCTGAAGGGTCTTTTTCGCGAGGTGAAGAAGGGGTGTTCACAACCAATCGGTTAGGCAATACAGACCATCCTAAAGTTGAGTCGCACAATTTGTCTCAACCAGGCAAGTGTTTTTTTGACATAAAAATACCTGCCTAGCCAAAGGTAAAGCGCTAGACAGGTGTTGGCTCAAGAATTTTGGGTGCTATTTGCCAATCCGAGGAGGTTCGCGGAAGGCGATCGCAAAAAATAGCACACCGATCGCGAGGGCAAGAATCAAAATGTAAGCGACGCTTTCCATATCTGAATATCCTGAGTTGTGAGTGTATTCCAGCGAATCAAGCAGTCGTTTGGGTTTGACCATTCTCTCAATGGGAGAACTGCCAAACCCAAACCGCCTAAGTCTGAGTCTGTTTGCGGGTGCTCTTGTCACCCAACTTCTGGAAGAAGCCCCACTCGACTTGCTCTTCAGCCAGATCGGGATCAACTCCCGCAAACACATCCCGGAAGATGGTGCGAGAACCGTGCCAGATGTGACCAAAGAAGAATAGCAGAGCGAAGACCGCATGACCAAAGGTGAACCAGCCTCTAGGACTGGTGCGGAACACCCCATCAGAGTTAAGCGTTGCCCGATCGAACTCAAAGGGTTCGCCCAATTGAGCCGCCCGTGCATAGCGCTTCACCTGAGCCGGGTCAGTAATGGTTTGACCCCCTAACAGCCCGCCATAGAAGGAAGTCGTGACACCCGCTTGTTCAAAGCTGTATCTCGATTCCGCCTTTCTAAACGGAATGTCGGCGCGAATCACGCCATCAGCATCGGTTAGCACCACCGGGAAGTTCTCGAAGAAGTTGGGCAAACGACGAACTGAAAGTTCTCTGCCTTCACTGTCTTTAAAGACCGGGTGCCCTAACCAAGCTTGAGCGATGCCATCGCCCTTGTCCATCTGACCTGTGCGGAACAAACCACCCTTCGCAGGGCTATTGCCTACATAGTCATAGAACGCCAGTTTTTCAGGAATATCTCCCCAAGCTGCTTCGGGGCTGGTGCCGTTGGCGATGCTGGTCTGAACGCGACGATTGATCTCTTGCTTAAAGTAGCCCGCATCCCACTGATAGCGAGTAGGGCCAAATAGCTCGATCGGGGTCGTCGCATTGCCATACCACATGGTTCCGGCAACGATAAACGCCGCAAAGAACACCGCCGCAATGCTACTGGCTAGCACAGTTTCAATGTTGCCCATCCGCAGCGCTTTGTAAAGTCGCTCAGGCGGACGCACACTTAAGTGAAACAGACCGGCAATAATGCCAACGATGCCCGCCGCGATATGGTGAGCGACGATTCCACCCGGATTAAACGGGTTGAACCCTGCCGGCCCCCACTCTGGCGCAACGGGTTGAACGCTGCCTGTAATTCCATAGGCATCAGATACCCACATCCCAGGACCAAATAGCCCTGTGAGGTGGAAGGCACCAAAGCCAAAGCAAAGTAAGCCAGATAAGAACAAGTGAATCCCGAACATTTTCGGCAAATCTAGAGCAGGCTCACCCGTGCGAGGATCTCTAAACAGTTCTAAATCCCAATAAACCCAGTGCCAGCAAGCCGCTAAAAATAGCAGCCCAGACAGCACAATGTGTGCGATCGCAACGCCCTCAAATGACCAGAAACCGGGGTCGATGCCTGACTCGCCAGTGATGCTCCAACCTGCCCACGAAGAAGATACGCCTAAGCGGGTCATGAAGGGCAACACAAACATTCCTTGTCGCCACATCGGATTCAAGATTGGATCGCTTGGGTCAAAGATCGCCAGTTCATACAGCGCCATTGAACCCGCCCAGCCTGCAACTAAGGCAGTGTGCATCAGGTGAGTAGCGATTAACCGCCCTGGATCGTTCACCAAGACGGTATGGACTCTATACCAGGGTAGTCCCATTGACTACGCTCCTCCTAATAAATTGTGTCTACTGCAACGCTCTTTTCAGCATTTTGTTAAAGTGCCATGTACTGGTAAATCTACCAGATTAAAGGCGACTTCTCACTTCGCAATCATGTCCGCGCAACCCTTCAAAAGAAGAGCGTGGACAGTTTGACAACTGCTACTGTAAAAATGAATGTGTATAACGAAGTGTAACCAGTGTTAGAGCCTATTGCAAGCAAATTACAGATACCTGAGAAGAGAACAAATAATCACCTGCAAAGTGTTAATAATTCTTAATTTATTGATAGATTAAGTTACAGACTAAATGGGCAGTTTTTCAAGCTAAATCAGCGGCAGAGAGTTCAGTTAGGAGCACAAAAGTCATGCAGTCAGCAGACACAGATATTCAACCAGCAGAAAATACTCAGTCGATCGACCCAAAC
>JAYVFW010000252.1:0-13243 GCA_043772715.1 Phormidesmis sp.
GCCTCAATAAAATGGGCAGCTTCTCGATGGCGCAATTGGGGCAGTCCAAGAGTGCGATCGCGCAGTTTATGAAAAAGCGCAAAGAAAAATCGGGCGCTGGCTTCCAAGACGGAATGCTGAAGCTGCTGCAAACCTTGCCCAAAGTGCTGAAATATCTGCCGATGGACAAGGCGCAAGATGCGCGCAATTTTATGTTGAGCTTTCAATATTGGCTGGGTGGCTCTCAGGAAAACTTAGAGAACTTCCTGCTGATGCTCACCGATCGCTATGTGTTTAAGGGCATCAAAACCACAGGTGACTTGACCTATCAAGATCCCGTCACCTACCCAGATATGGGCATCTGGCATCCGCTCGCGCCTGCGATGTATGAAGATGTCAAAGAATATCTCAACTGGTTTAATTCGCGTAGCGACATTTCCTCAGACTTAAAAGATCCGCTTGCTCCCTGTATTGGCTTAGTGCTGCAACGAACGCACTTAGTTACTGGAGATGACGCACACTACGTCTCAATGGTGCAGGAATTAGAGTCGATGGGCGCACGGGTGATTCCCGTCTTTGCGGGAGGATTAGACTTCTCGAAACCCGTAGAAGCATTCTTTTACGATCCGATTAGGGGAGATGCGTCGATCGTCGATGTCGTTATTTCGCTAACGGGTTTTGCATTGGTCGGCGGTCCGGCGCGGCAGGATCACCCCAAAGCGATCGAAGCTCTGACTCGGTTAAACCGTCCTTATATGGTGGCGCTGCCGCTCGTCTTCCAAACGACTGAAGAGTGGCAGGACAGCGATCTGGGATTACACCCCATTCAAGTCGCGTTGCAGATTGCGCTGCCGGAGTTAGATGGTGCGATCGAGCCGATCATTTTGTCGGGACGAGATGGCAACACGGGGAAAGCGATCGCCTTGCAGGATCGAGTCGAAGCGATCTCGCAACGGGCCATGAAGTGGGCAAATCTGCGCCGCAAACCCAAGCTCAACAAGCGAGTGGCAATCACCGTTTTCAGCTTTCCCCCGGATAAAGGCAATGTGGGAACAGCCGCTTATTTGGATGTGTTTGGCTCCATTTATAAAGTGATGGAGTCGCTGAAGCACAATGGCTATGATCTGCCAGCGCTCCCCGAATCGGCGGAAGCACTGATGCTGGAGGTGCTGCACGATGCGAGAGCGCAATATAACAGCCCCGAACTCAACATCGCCTACAAGATGTCGGTGCCCGAATACGAAGAACTCACGCCTTATCATGAGAAGCTGATTCCTTCTTGGGGTGCGGCTCCGGGGCATCTCAACACCGACGGTCAGAATCTACTGATTTATGGCAAAGAATTCGGAAATGTGTTCATCGGAGTGCAGCCAACGTTTGGCTATGAAGGCGATCCGATGCGGCTATTGTTCTCACGATCGGCAAGTCCTCATCACGGGTTCGCTGCTTATTACACCTATCTAGAGCGAATCTGGAAAGCCGATGCAGTGCTGCACTTTGGCACCCACGGATCGCTAGAATTTATGCCAGGTAAGCAGATCGGGATGTCGGGCGACTGTTTCCCAGATAGCTTGATTGGCACGATTCCAAACCTCTATTACTACGCGGCGAACAATCCATCTGAGGCGACGATCGCTAAGCGTCGCTCTTATGCGGAAACCATCAGCTACTTAACGCCTCCGGCTGAAAATGCTGGACTGTATAAGGGTTTGAAAGAACTGGGCGATCTGGTTGCGTCTTACCAAACGCTAAAAGATACGGGGCGCGGCGCTCAGATTGTAGATACGATCGTCGATCAGTGCCGAATTGTGAATCTGGATAAAGACATCACACTCCCGGAAGTCAGCGCTAAGGAACTCACACCAGAAGAACGAGACAGTGTGATTGGCAAGGTCTACATCAAACTGATGGAGATTGAATCGCGTCTGTTGCCGTGTGGATTGCACGTAATTGGCAAGCCTCCTAGCGCTGAAGAAGCCGTTGCAACTTTGGTTAATATTGCGAGTCTTGATCGCCCTGAAGATGATGTCGTAAGTTTGACTCGCATCATTGCCGCTAGCGTTGGGCGAGAGATGGACGACGTATATCGAGGTAGCGATCGCGGCGTTCTCGCTGACGTGCAACTGCTGCAAGACATCACGTTAGCGACTCGTGAAGCGGTTGCTGCGATGGTGAAAGCTCAAACCGATGCCGATGGTCGCGTCTCGAAGGTGACAAAGCTCAATTTCTTCAACATGGGCAAGAAAGAGCCTTGGCTTGAAACTTTGCACGAAGCGGGTTACGCCAAGGTAAACGTTGAGCAAATCAAGCCTTTGTTCGAGTACCTGGAATTTTGCCTAAAGCAAGTCATTGCCGATAACGAGTTAGGGGCGTTGCTTACCGCGCTGGAAGGGGAATATATTCTCCCCGGTCCTGGTGGCGATCCGATTCGGAACCCGGATGTGTTGCCGACGGGTAAGAACATTCACGCCCTTGACCCGCAATCGATTCCCACGGCAGCGGCGGTGAAATCTGCGAAAGTGGTCGTCGATCGCCTCTTAGCGCGTCAATGTTCTGAAAATGAGGGTCAATATCCCGAAACGATCGCCTGCGTTCTCTGGGGCACTGACAACATCAAAACCTACGGCGAATCGCTGGCGCAGATTCTCTGGATGGTGGGGGTGCGCCCGCTTCCCGATGCGCTGGGACGCATTAACAAAGTCGAACTGATTCCCCTTGAAGAATTGGGTCGCCCTCGCATTGATGTGGTTGTGAACTGTTCGGGTGTGTTTCGCGACTTGTTTATTAACCAAATGAACTTGCTCGATCGGGCGGTCAAAACGGCAGCCGAAGCCGATGAACCTCTAGAAATGAACTTCATTCGCAAACACGCGCTCAAGCAGTCTGAAGAGATGGGCATCAATCTGCGTCAGGCGGCGACTCGTGTTTTCTCAAATGCTTCCGGTTCTTATTCGTCGAACATTAATTTGGCGGTTGAGAACAGCACTTGGGAAAACGAATCGGAACTTCAGGATATGTATTTGGCTCGCAAGTCGTTCGCGTTTTCGTCAGACAATCCGGGTGAGATGGGGCAAGACCGCAAGATTTTTGAGGCGGCTCTCAAAACAGCAGATGTGACATTTCAAAACCTCGATTCGTCTGAGATTTCGTTAACGGATGTGTCTCACTACTACGATTCTGACCCAACCAAAATTGTGTCTCGACTGCGGGATGATGGCAAAAAGCCTGTTTCTTTCATCGCTGACACAACGACCGCAAACGCCCAAGTGAGAACCCTTTCAGAAACGGTGCGGCTCGATGCACGGACAAAACTGCTCAACCCCAAATGGTATGAGGGAATGTTGAGTCACGGCTATGAAGGTGTGCGAGAACTGTCAAAGCGATTGGTCAACACAATGGGCTGGTCAGCAACGGCCGGAGCGGTTGACAATTGGATCTATGAAGACGCGAATGACACATTCATCAAAGATGATGAAATGCAAAAGCGATTGCTAGATCTCAATCCCAATTCGTTCCGTAAAATGGTCACGACATTGCTAGAAGCAAACGGTCGCGGATATTGGGAAACCAGCGAAGAGAATCTCGATAAACTCCGTGAGTTATATCAAGAAGTTGAGGACAAGATTGAAGGCGTTGAGTAGTTAGTTTCTCTGACTTCAAGGCAATAATTAGGGATGTGAGCAATCACGTCCCTTTTTTTGAGTGAATTTATGTTGACGATCGCCACCTGGAATCTTAATAAGTTAACCCCTCGCAGTTGGAAGAAAAAAGATCCGATCAAACAAAAGATTCAAGAGATAAATGCCGACATTTGGGTATTTACAGAAGTCAAATATGGCGGCGAACTCGCTTCTGAATTTCTACCCAACTATCAAGTCACAACGTCCCAGCAATATGCGGATGGATACGCTGATGTGATGATTTGCTCTCGGCTTCCTCATCAAAAAATCACGATCGAATCTCAGTCCAAAGATACCGCTTGTGTTTTGTTAGAACTAGATTCTGACACTCAGCTAATTGTCTATGGAACAATTATTCCTTATAAAAACTACAGAGTAATCAGTCGTAAAAAGCTGGCACCTGAGCAAGCTTATGTTGCTATTTGGGAGAAACATCAAGCCGCGATCGCTCAACAAGGCAACGATTGGGCAAATCTAATTAAAACCTATCCACATCATGCTTTATGTGTGGCAGGTGACTTCAATCAATCGAGAGATAATACAGGTTGGTACAGCACCAAAGAAGTCGAGAATTTGTTGACAGAGCAACTCGATCGAAGTCATTTGACGTGTATTACTGAAAAGAATTTCGGGTTGACCCGTCAAAACATCGATCACATCTGCATCAGTCAAAACTTTGCGAAAAGCTATCAAGTTTCAGCGTGGGAGAACTTCGCGGACACGATCTCAATGAGCGATCATAATGGTGTGATGGCTAAATTCTTGATTGAAAAAAGCGAATGAGGATGCAAAAGTGCTTCAAAATGTCAAGCCGCGTATGCAGTTAGGATTGCATCGATTTGATCGGCTAGTGTTAACGGATCGTAGGGCTTTGTAATCACCGCCGCGATCGCGAGTTGGGTAAACTGTCGTTGATCTGCTGCCTGTGCTCTTGCGGTTAACAAAATCACCGGAATGTGTCGCGTGGATGGATTTGCCTGGAGCTGGTCGAAGGTGGCGAGTCCGTCTACTTCGGGCATCATTACGTCTAACAGCACCGCATCGGGCTGCTCTAGGATGGCTTTTTCGATGCCTTCTTTGCTCGACCCTGCCGTTAAGATATCCCAACCTTTGATAATTTCAAGGCAGAGTTGGGTGGTTTCGCGGATGTCGGGTTCGTCGTCGATGATCAAGATTCGCTTGGTCATGGCAGGTGAGGCGTAAGAGGTAACGTGATATAGAAGGTACTTCCTTTACCCAATTGGCTTTCAGCCCAAATCTTCCCATTATATTGTTCAACAATGCCTCGGCAAATCGTTAAACCTAAGCCAGTGCCAGCTTGAATCCGGGAGTTAGATGCGTCAACTTGCTGAAAGCGATCGAAGATCATCTCTAACTTATCTTCTGGAATGCCCATTCCTTCGTCTTCAACACAAAACAAAATCTGATCCGATCGCGATTGTGCGGTTAATGGGGAGCGGCTTTCCTGTTCTGGCTTCAGAGTGGCAGTGAGCGATACGGTCGAACCTGCGGGCGAGAACTTAATCGCGTTGTTGATCAGATTCGTTAAGGTTTGAATTAAGCGATCGGGGTCAGCATACAGTTCTACAGAAATGGGTATCACGGATAACTGAATGCCTGCTTTTTCTGCCATTGCTCGCATTGCATCACCGGATTGGATCATGATATCGGCAGCGTTGCAGAGTTTTTTCTGCGTCGTTACTTTACCGAATTTAATGCGTTCGATATCGAGAATATCGCTGATCAATCTCACGAGTCGATTGGTGTTAGAGAAAGCAATTTCTAGCATTCGCTGACTTTTTTCGGGATAGCGATCAAGCCATCCACTCGACAGTAAGCCTAGTGTGCTGCGAATCGAAGTCAAAGGCGTTCTTAATTCGTGACTGACGATCGAGACAAACTCATCTTTCATTTGCTCAATGATCTGGCGATCGGTAATATCTCTAAAAACGATAACGGCTCCGACAATCTGCGTCTGCGCTCGAATCGGGCTGCTGACATATTCTACCGGAAAGGTCGAGCCGTCGCGTCGCTGAAATAAATCGCCTGTTTTATCTTGCACAGTGCCATCGCGCAACGTGGCGTAGATCGGGCTTTCTGCTGCTAAATAAGGCGTGCCATCGGGTTGGGAATGGTTTAAGCGCGTGTGCATCCACTGACCGATTAACTCGCTGGCTTCAAACCCTAACATTTTTGCGGCGGCAGCATTCACAAAGCTAATGTTGCCTTGGGGATCTAGCCCATAAATCCCATCGCCTGCGGAATTGAGAATCAGTTCGTTTTGATGGCTGAGACGGGCAAGCGAGGCTTCGACCCGTTGGCGTTCCTGCAAAACATATTCTCGTTGAGCGATTTCTCGCAGCAGGTCGGCATTAGCTTGCTGTAGCTCATTGGTTCGTTCTGAGACGCGCTGCTCTAACTGGGCATTGAGGGCAAAAATTTTTCGTTCAGCTTGCTTTTGCTTTTGAATGTCGCGCTTGAGGTGAGCATTCAGATCTCGGACTTGGTGATAGAGTCCGCGCTGATGAATCGCCATTGCAATATGCTTACCCAACGCCTGCGCGAGTTCAATATCGGCAGTTGCCCAAGGTTGAGCTTGCTGGTGTTTTAACTCTCGCCAGGTTTCAAACGATCGCCGCGGACGCAGTTGCCGGGGATCGCCATCGTCGAGCCGTCCTGCCCAGAGGCGCTCAATGTCGATCGCGGGGCGAAAAATGCTCAGATATCCCAATGTCTCTTGGCGATATTGCAACGGAATCACCAATAAACTTCGCACATTTGCCGCGAAAAAGGCGATCGCTAATTCTGAAGGCATCGTCGATCGCTGCAAGTCGGCGATTGCCCACCCGCCCGGTTCGAGCGCCTCTTCCATTTCGAGCCAAGTTTGCCAATCGGGATAGGTTTCGATGCGTTCATTTGGGGCTTGGTTTGCTTCGCCAGTTTCCGCAGGGTAATCAAGACTGCCTTTGATTTTAAGGAGTGGCTGCTCTCCACAGACAAAAAGCTGTTGGGGCGCACTATAAAGCCGACCACCAGAGCCTTGTAATGCCGTTACAACCTGTTCTAGTGCCTGTTGCAACGGCATTTCTGGAAACGAATGCAGCAGTGACACGACTTGACTGAGGGTGGTTTCGTGGGCGGCCCGTTGACGGGTTTGCTGAAGCGTTCTCGCTTGCGCGATCGCGATCGACACCTGATCGGCAACCACTTGCACGACTTGCAGCATTTGCTCGCTGAAGCGGCGCGGTTGATGATGGTGAGACACTAACAACCCCCAGAGCTGATCGCGATCGAGAATCGGCACGACTAAAGACGATTTCACGCCCATCTCAATCAGATAGTCAAGATGACAGGGATCGACGGGGCGAAACCGCAAATTGCTAGCCCAAATCTCACCATTGGCGCGATCTTCGAGGGTGCTAATGCCGATTTGTTTAGCTTCGACATCTACGATCGATCGCAGTCTCGCGGTTAAAAATAATTCTCGCGCTTCGGGTGGGATGTCTTCGACCGGAAAGTTGTGATTTAATAGCGAGGGTAGTTGGCGATCGTGAATGGCTTCTGCGACGACTTCACCGGTGCTATCTTCACAAAATCGGTAGATCTTGACGCGATCGGTCTGCAAAAAGGCTCTGACTTCGGTGACAGTGGCATCTAAAATCTCCGACAATTCTAACGATTGACGAATTCGGTTAATCATCCGATGCAGGATCAAGGGAAACACATCCGATAGCGCTGATGAGGAAGTTGAGGAATGACCGGAAGACATAAATAACTCATCAATAACTTAAGGTAAAGAAATCAAAGCGAATGCAAAACCGAATTTTCTTTTGTAAAAACCGTTTCTAGAGTTTTCGCAATACATTCGTCATTATAGATCGGACGTTTCAGGAGCATGGGATTGTCTGGAACACGCTGAAACCTCAATCGAGGCTTGTAGGTATTATCAATAAATTTGTTGAGAAATTCACATTGCTTAGAATAAGTTTTGGTTTATCTATTTTTCTTAACGTCAGTTCGACGAAGTTTTTCGCTTCGTTGTAGCGGCTTCTGCCCCCTAAATCCCCCAAAATGGGGGACTTTGACCCGGAAATTTTGGCTTGAAGTCCCCCAAACTTGGGGGATTTAGGTAGCTCTCCCGAATTCACAATCAGAGCGAACCACTTCTGTCGAACTGACGTTAAGTTGAATTATTCGTTCAGCATTTTTCTAGCTAACTGGCGTTTTGTTAAATAGCCCAAGGTTTGCATCGCTCGATCGATTTCTGCTGTCCAGGGCAACCCACAGTTGAGGCGCAGACAATTGGCGTAGTTGCCCGACGGTGAAAACATTACGTCTGGAGCGACGCTGATTTGATGCTCTAGTGCCTCTTCCTAAAGTGCCATTGCTTCAAATTCGTTCGACAACTCTAGCCAGAGAACATAGCCGCCGCTGGGTCGTGTAACCTTGGTTTCGGCGGGGAAATAGTCGCAGATGGCTTGGGTCATGCGAACAATTTGAGATTGGTAAGCGCGGCGGAGTTGTCGCAAATGACGATCGTAGCCGCCGTTTCCGAGAAAAGTGGCGACGGTGAGTTGGGATGCGATCGAGGTCATCCAATTCATTGCCATTTTGAGCTGCTCGATTTTGAGCTGATAGCGTCCCGGCACTGACCAACCAACGCGCAGTCCGGGTGAGAGGGTTTTGCTGGCAGGTGCACAGTAGAGAACACGTCTTTCTGTGTCAAAGGCTTTGACGGCTTTGGGGCGAGTGCCTTCAAAGTGCAAATCGCCGTAGATGTCGTCCTCGACCAAGGGAATATCGTATTGGTTTAACAAGGTGACTAAATGAATAACGAAATCAAGGCTTACATTTGGGGCTTTCTCGGAATTATCGGGTTCGGCTTAACGTTGCCCGCCACAAAAGCAGCAATTCCTTTGTTTGGAATCGTTGCCGTTGGAATTGGTCGTGCTGTTGTTTCTGGTGTTTTAGGATTATTTTTGCTTTGGATCACGAAGAGTAAAATTCCTACTATTAAGCAAATTAAAAGACTGTATGTTGTAGCATTAGGGGTTGTTTTCGGATTCCCACTTTTTAGTGCTTATGCAATGAATCAGGTTCCGGCATCTCATGGCGCGATCGTAACGGGTCTTTTATCATTATTCACAGCGTTATTTGCTGTCATCTTGGTAAAAGAAAAGCCGTCGATTAGATTTTGGATCTCTGCGGTTGTGGGAAGTGCCACGATCGTAATCTATTCTATCTACGTGGGCGGTGGAACGCTTCACATTGCCGATATCGCATTACTGTTTGCTGTGATTAGCGCAGCATTGGGCTATGCAGAAGGAGCGAGATTAGCAAAAGAACTCGGAAGCTGGCGGGTTATCTGCTACGCCTTGGTGCTGTCGTTGCCGATTTCGATTCCACTATTTTGTTTTTCAGTCCAGATCAACGCTCAACACAACGTAATTTCTGCGTGGGTTGGGTTTGCCTACGTGAGCGTTGTTAGTATGCTTCTCGCGTTCTTTGCCTGGTATCGGGGACTGGAGCTAGGCGGAATTGCAAAAATTGGACAACTGCAATTACTTCAACCCTTTATTACAATTTTTACTTCTGCTATCTTACTTTCAGAGAAGCTTTCGCCTAGTATGTTTATAGTGTTGGCGATCGTGTTAGCGTCCGTATATATTGGCAAACGATCGAGAGTTCTAAAAATTTAACTTCTATGAGAGACATGATGGATCTAAGCTATTGCAAAACGATGGCAGACTATAACCATTGGATGAATCAGAAACTCTATGCTGTCTGTTCTGAAATTCCAGATGGGAAACGCCGAGAGGATTTGGGTGCGTTTTTTAAGTCGATTCATGGGACGTTAAATCATGTTTTAGTGGGCGATCGCATCTGGCTAGGACGGTTCACTGAACAGCCTTTTCTCGCCAAGTTAGATCAGGAAATTTATACAGACTTTGATCACCTTCGTCGAGAACGGGAACTCACTGACCAGCAAATTATCGAGTGGTGCGATCGCGTGTCTTCTGAGTGGCTCAACCACCCGTTTACTTACACTGGGATTACTAGCCCGATCGCGCGGGTTCGACCGGGCTGGCTGCTGGTCACGCACTTGTTTAATCACCAAACTCATCATCGTGGGCAGATCGCAACGCTTCTGCGTCAGCTAGGATACGATTTAGGCGTAACTGATCTGCCTTATTTGCCGAGTTTAGAGACGCAATGAAGACCAATGCTGTGCGCGTTTTAGATAATCTGGGCGTTGCCTACGAGTTGCATAGCTATGACGTTGACCCAGATGATTCGGCGGCTGAAACGGTTGCGGCTAAAATTGGGCTTCTACCTGAGCAAGTGTTTAAAACGCTGGTGGTGCGGGGCGATCGTACAGGCATTCTGTTAGCGGTGATTCCGGGAAATAGTCAGCTCGATCTCAAGGCACTTGCTCAAGTAGCGGGCGATCGTAAAATAGAAACGGTTCCTCTCAAGGAATTTCAGCCGCTTACAGGCTACATTCGCAGCGGGGTGACGGCTCTGGCGTGCAAAAAAGATTATCCTGTTTTTGTCGATGAGTTAATCGAAATCTTTGAGGTCATTTCGATCTCGGCGGGAGTGCGCGGAACACAGATTTTGCTGTCTCCTGTGGATTATCTTCAAGCAGTCAAAGGAACTGTAGATATGATTACACAGGACAAACCTTAGAAATCTGGCGTTGCTGAATGCAAATATGAATTGCCCCCCTAGCCCCCCAAGTTTGAGGGGAACCAGAATCTTAAAGTCCCCCAATTTTGGGGGATTTAGGGGGCGAAAGGATTCAGCCTCGATAGACAGATTCATACTTCAATTCAGCAACGCCAGAAATCGTAGTCGTCATAGTCCCGGCGGGGTCTGCTGGCTCTAGAGCAGATGCGGCGAGTTTGTTTTTCTGCCCCCATCCGGTTTGGTAGTTTGCTCTGATCAGATCAACGCAACAGTCTAGATTGAGGCAAATCGCAATTCATCTCAACCCATGACTATGACCAAAGTTTAGAACTTTGCTTGTGGTAACTTCCCCCGATTCGGCTCAATGGAAAAGTTAAAACCTTTACCTATACTTAGTAATTTGGTCGATTTACTTGAAGTTTTGGGGCACTTTGATATCACCTTGAGAAGCCTCTTCTATTGAGCGCTTAATTTGAGATATGAGAGAAATCCTAATCATCGGCAAGGGTGCCCGGTTTACCCGACCTGAGTTGAAAGCTGACCCCCAAACCTATCCAGTGATCACTCCCACCGCAGCAGTGGGTATTCTCAGTGCGATCTATTGGAAGCCTGAGTTTTGGTGGCGAATTCGAGCAATCACCATTCTGTCTCCGATTAAGATTGTTCCAATTACTTATAATCACATCCAGAGTTCTAGTGATAAGAGCATTGATATTAGAGACGCGAGAATGCAGCGTCGATGTACAGAACTGCGAGACGTATGCTATCGAGTTAGCGCGGAGATTGTGGCGTTTGATGGCAACCCCAATAAACATCTAGGAGTCTTTAGAGATCGGATCGATCGAGGAAAGTTCTTCAAGCAGCCTGTGATGGGAACTTGTGAACACTTCGCAACGGTGCAATGGGACGATGGACGGGAACCAGAGGTGCTGATTAACAAAGACTTTGGGTATATGCCCTGGTACTTTCAACCGCAGCTTAACCTTAAGTCTCAATATACGGCTGTGTCACCCACGCAGAAGGGTCAGTTGGTCGGAATCGACCCTCATTTTAATCAATTTAGAGCGATCGCTAAAAACAGCGTGATTACTGTTCCAGACTATGAATATGAGACATTTTAACAATGCTGAGAGAACTGTATAACTTGTCCAAATCGAATCATGGTTTGATGTTGCAGCCAGAGGGTTACAACACACTAACAATTTCTTACGTCATTACATTAAATGCTGATGGTAAAGCACTTTCTGTCGAAACGCTAGACAAAAAATCGAACAAGTTAGCAGTGCCAGACTCTTCTAAACGCAACTTCCCTGGCAATAGCCTAATTGCGTCTGAAAGCGCCGAATATCTGTTTGGTCTAGGAGCCAATGGTGAAAAATGTCAAAAAGCTTTTGTGGAGTTACATCAGGTGGCATTTGAGCAAACTGCCGAACCTGCGATCGCTGCCATTCTCAAGTTTGCTGAATTAGGGTCAGAAGCCTTTATTGCCGATCATCCCGATATGACGACATGGCTAACTATAGAGAAATCTGGCTCATCTCCAACCCCAGCAAAATCACGCGCAGTCTTCCTATACGAAACTAGTCCCACCTATGTTCATGATTACCCCAGTATCCAGGAGTTTTGGGGAATCTATGGAGCATCTCCAAGCACTAAACCTGGACAATGTGCTGTCACTGAGGCAGATCAAATTTTGACCGCAAACTTTCGAGGGATTAAGTTCTTGGGTGGCAAAGCACTTGCGATCACATCGGCGCAGAACAACTCTACGCGCAGCTATAGCGCCAAACTAGATGACAGCGGCGATATCTCCTATGCAAATCTTTCTGTCAAAGCTTACAGTGCTGCAAACACAATGCTGTCGGCACTTCTAGCATCACCAGACAACTGCTTTCGTTGTGATGAGTCTAACTATCTCTACTGGTGTGAGGGGGTTCCAGCCCGATCGGTCATGTTGTCTAAATTGCTGGGTGCTGAAGATGCCCCCGCTCAACCTGCTGACGTGAAAGCTTACCTGTCTAGCATCTTCAAAACTGGGCTATCTCCGCAGCAGATGAATACAACTGCGTTCTACCTGATCCGGGCTAGACCTAGTAAAGGGCGACCCTTTCTCGATGCGATCACCGATCGCACAGTCAGCAGTGTCATGGGCAACACGACACAGTTCATCGAGCGTCAACTCGCTCAAGGTGGGAAAGCTTATGGAGTGCGGGCTTTAGCAAAGTGTTTGCAGCCACAAGGGGCGAAAGATGCTCTGAGTGCGGATGTGAATGCTCTGGTATGTTATGCGATCGCTGGCACATCTCTGCCAACTTCCTTCAGCGCTCGGTTGCTGCAAAGGGTGATGCTGTCACCTCCAAAGCGAGTAAATTTTGCCCTACTCAACCTATTGGTCTACACAAAAACGATGAATCTCAGTACGCTCTCACTATCAGAAACACGCGCCTACCGTGCCGGACAACTCTACAACACGCTTGAGCGCTTATCTCACAATCGAACTGACGGGTGGTATGAGGGAAAAACGAATATCGACAGGTTGTACAACACATTTTTGTCGATGCCCGCGATCGCCCTCACACGAGCAATGGCGCTGATTCCTAGCTACTCAAAGGTTGCCAAAAATTACGACTTTCAAATTCAGCGGATTGCTGAACTCTACAAGCTGGAAGACGATGCGCTGTTTACTCTACCCAAAACCTTCACCGTTACAGAAAAGCAGCTATTTCTGGCTGGGTATCAAGCCGAATCTTATGCGATTCGAGTCGCGATCGCACAATCGAAGAGTTGAGTTCTCTTAGAAATTTGGCGTTGCTGAATGCAAATATGAATTGCCCCCCTAGCCCCCCAAGTTTGAGGGGAACCAGAATCTTAAAGTCCCCCAAAATTGGGGGATT
>JAYVFW010000253.1:0-13219 GCA_043772715.1 Phormidesmis sp.
TTGTGGAAGTGGGACGCAATCAAGCGCTGGGACGAGCGCGAGTAACGCTAGCCCTCCAGATCGAGATATTCCATCAGCACAGATTCTATCGATTCGTAACTGCTCAACCATTCGAGACGCGCGATCGCGGGGTAGCTTGGCTCTTGAGTTTTATAGCGGCGAGGGAACTGCACAATCGATTTCACTTTCCACATTTGCCCCTGGTAGGGAAACTCTTCACCGACCGATGGGAAGCTGCTGAACGACAAGATGAATGCTCCGTGAGCCTTCCTAACGACTTCACGGGCTAATCTGTCTCTCACCTCTTCTGGCAACTGACAGACACACAAAACATGGGTGCGAGTAGATTTAATTTTGTGCCAGGTAATCGATAGGACATCCTCTTGAAACTCAGACACTTATAGACACCTTTACCTAATAAAAATTAGTTGATTTATAGAGCGGCACGATTCTGCGTAACTGGGCGGCACAATCTGGCACGATTCATCTGGCACGATTTGGCACGATGGCGGCACGTATTGATATTCCGTCCGTGCCGCTCTCCGTGCTGTGAAATCGTGCCGTGCCGTGCCAAATCGTGCCAGAGAGAGAAACTATTAAGAGAATGGATACCCTCAAGAGAATTAGGTAGGCTGATTCCATTGGATTCTTCCTTCATCAACGATGCGAACAAAAGGAGTTTTAGAGACAGTGTTGATACTCTGCCTGATGGCTCCGATCGCGGGTGCTTTGCCAAGCGTCTCTCGAATAAATCTGTGAGTTCTGATAACCTCATCGCTGTAAGACTTGTTAGGGTTCTTTTGCAGCAGTTCTAGAATCGCTTGACCCAATTCAAACAGTTCTTTCTTCTGCGCTTTGACCTCTGCAACACTGGGCTGATTCAAACCAATCTCAGGAACGTCGTCTTCAGGCTCATCAGCTTGAGGTGGGCTTTCAGCAGGTTTCTCTTGATGGTTTGCCGTCTCGTCTCTGCTAACAGTTGGCTCGGCTTCAATCGTGCGATTATCCCGGTCGAAGCCTGAATGATTCTCAAGTTTGGGCATAGGGAGCCAGCGCGAAAGTTTCCCATCGTAGAAGGCGCGATCAACGGGGGAGGCTTTCATAATCGCTCTCAACTCGTCCATCCCTCCAGTGGGCGGCGGAACCAATCGAGTCGAAGTCAGTGCCTCGATCGCAGTCGTGTTCTTTGGGCTGATGAGGGCGATCGCTCTCAGATTGCCTCTCACGCCTCCGCCAAAACCCAGGTCAGCAACTTGCACTGATTGAGACATGGCCCAAACCCAAACCGCTTGAGAATCACCCTGAGCAATGATGCCTGAGACAAACTTCTTCAGGCGTTGAGGTGCTTTGAAATCTTTGTGAGCGAGGGAGATTTCAACAGATGCCGCTAACATCTCATCGAAGATGAGGAGCTTTGGTGCAGCCAGCTTCCTAAACTCATCCATGCAAGCGAGCAACCAACTTGCACCTTCGTCTGGGTCGTCACAGTCCATCAGGTTCATGGAGCGATAAACATCGACGACAGGACTCCAGTAGCCTTTCTCTTTCGGGTCGCCTTTGGGGTCGATCATCATGACTTTCAGCGCGGGTGCCTTTTCATGGAGAACCCGAACGGCATTGCTGACGAGCATTCCTTTACCACTGCCAGGAGTGCCCACAATCAAAGCTGACTGCGGATTCTGCCCAAGGTCGATCGCGGGGTTGAATAGCGCAGGTGAAGTGGCAGCCGGGGAATCTGGCACCAGGGCGGCACCCAACTTTGTAGCCGTTCCAATCGGTGAAGATGTGGCGACAGGTGCGGCTGGCAGAGATTCAGTTTTCGGCTCGGTCGATTGAACGACTAGAAAACTGTCACTTTGGGACAAAACAGGGCATTTCGGGGGAGCGGTTTTGCAAAAAATAGCGTTTCTGCTCAATAAAGTAGATTTTAAGTTCGCCATGCCACCTAAAAAAAAGACAAAAACAACCAATAAGCGAGAGCAAGTACTACGCTCCCCTCGGGGCTACATTTCCCAGACAGTTGTTCCATCTAAGCAACCAGGGCAACTGGGATCGATACGGATTAATATACCTGGCAAACTTCGAGAAAATTCTCATCAAGAAGCCTTGCTGCTGGGCTTACCAGCAACGCGCCAGAACCTTGCTGAGGTTGAAGAAGTTCTCGAAAAAACCAATGCCCGCATTTATATTCTTAAAAACCTCAACGTCAAGGATATGACCAAAGAGGAATTGAAGAACCATATCCTCGACCAGCTGGGACTGCAAACGGCTAAACCAAGGGTAGGCATAACACTAGACACACTGTTTCTAGACTTTATGAGCTATCAGCGCTTGGTTCTTCGGCGGAGCGAATCAACTTTGGTAGCCTATGAAACTACGTATAACGTAATCATGACCCTAGAAACCAAAGATATTTCTCAGAGCAACAAGATTCTAGAGGAGCTAGCAAAGTTAAAGGACTCAGCCCATTACCGCACTCTTCAAAAACTATCCATTTGCTGTAACTGGGCAGTTGAGCAGGAGAAAATCGGTAAAAACCCCTTCCTGAGGGTTTTAAAGGAACTCAAAGAGCCAAAGCCTACGGATGAGGCACCTGATCCATTCTCTCGCCAAGCGATGGAGAGGATTCTCGATGCCTATCGTCAGCATCGACGCTACTATCACTATGCCGACTTGATTGAGTTCCTCTTCCTCACAGGAGCTAGGACTGGGGAGGCCGTTGCCTTATTACGATCAGACATTGACTTCGAGAAAGGTGTAATTCACATCCGAAAAACAATTGCCAATGTGAACAGCAAACCTGATCCAAGGGACACAACAAAGACTGGGAAGAATCGAGAGTTTCCGATTGAAGACCCGGCTTTGAAAGAGCTTCTCAGGAGGGTCTGTTCGTCCAGTAAAAAGCCAAATGATTTCGTATTCCAAGAATCTGACGGCAGCCACATCGATCGCAACAAATTCTATTACTCTTGGTATGGACTGAAGCGTTTCAAGCTGAAAGACGGAACTCAAAAAGAATACTTCTATAAAGGAATTGTCTCTAAGCTTGCAGCGTTGGATGAAGAAAATGGCGGTATCGACCACTATCGACCTCAGTACAATACGCGTCATACCTTTATCAGTCTGGCGATCGAAGGGCTAGTCGAACTCAATGAGTCTACCATGCGGGATGTCGTCACCTTGGCGCATTATGTCGGAAATTCGGCTGATGTGATTCTAGAGCACTACCTTGGTCGCAGTGGTAAACGAAGAATAGTGGTGATCAGCTGCTCTCAGGAAGAATCCGAAGCCCCAAAGTCAGATGGAAAATTTTCCCAACGTCAGTCCCTAAAACCCCAACAGATCAGCGAGTTAGAACAGCGTAACTCTCGGTTGCAGATGGCCTTACAATCACTTGTGTCGTTCATCCACACTGTATTGCTTCAGTCTGTACCAGAAGCCCTTCGGCCGGGGATGGCAGAATTCGTTACAGCACTAGTCTCAACCCACCTGCCTAATCTTATTTTTGACAAGGCTGAGTCACCTGAGCTTGATGATGAAATAGTCAAATGTGCTGCCTTGCTGACCCTTGAGTCTAATTCTGACCCCTAAAGCAGCGCTCATCACTTGCTCATGGTTTTCTGGCAAGATCTCTCAGCAGCGGTCTAGAGGGGAACCCCAAGAAATTGAGATCATTTAGCTTTCCAGTAAGGTAGATAGTTCTCGTAGAAGTTCTTTGACACGCTCTCGCTTTTGGGGGTCACTCCATGCTTTAGAGGCTTGAATCCGCTGATAGGTTTGACCCAGCAAATCTTTTGGAACCGTAGAGGCAACTAGTGCCTCCTGCAAAGGCTTATGAATCCGCTGGCGTAACTGTCCTAAACTTAGATTCTGGGATAATGTTTCATCCAATAACCTCTCCTGAAACGCTTCATCCTTGACCCGTGAGATCGCCTGTGCTTTGGTGTAAGCCAGCTTTCCCTCACGAACTAAGTCCAAGATCGCAGACGACATTTTGAGCAGCGGCAATCGGTTGACGACGAAGGACTCCCAAGTAAACCGCCCGACTTCAGAAAACGCTGACTCGATTTGATGAAGTTGGGCACTACCAATAATGGTATGGGTAGTTTTTCCCCTGACTCCATTTTGAAGTCGATAAAGTAGAGACACAACTTCAGGGGTGTTTAAGTCAAGCCGTAATGCCAACAACCTCAAAATTCCTTCTGTTTCTTCAATGGCATTGAGATCAGCACGCTGAAGATTCTCAACGAGCGCTAACGCTAAAGCTTGTTCATCTGTCAACTCGCACACTGTGACGGGCACTTCAGCCAATCCAACGGAGATCGCTGCTCTCAGCCGTCGTTCCCCAGCCACTAATTCATATTCATACTCTCCCCTATCTAAAGGTCGAACCAGTAAATTCTCAAGAATTCCATAGGTTTTAATGGAGCACGAAAGGTGTGCTAACTTCTGCGGATCAAAGTATCGACGGGGCTGATGAGAGGGTACTTGAATCGATGAAACTGGCACTATGCGGAATGAATCACTTTGCGTCGGTAAGGTGTGGTGCGTCTTATCCATGCCTGTTTCCTGGCTCATAATGTCAACGTCCGATCAAGGTTGGTTCTGATTAGTGATAAGGGTCGTGGCGTGTTGATTGCATCTTGAGTCCACTTGACGCGCTCGCCGAAGTGGAACTGAGGTTGAGTAAATTCTTGGCATTTTGGTACTCCGATGAACCAAGCAAGGTCGGAGTCATGAGTCAATGGTTTTAGTTGCGGCATAAAGCAAATTCCTTGTAAACCTTGAGGGGTGAATACATTCGCTAACCCGCCTTCATGACGTGACAAGAGAAGGGACAGAATAGAGAGCAATGCAATGGGTTAGAGCTAAAGATCGTCGGTTTCTTAACTGACTTAAATGGGAGTTTGTAAGGCAGTCTAATTTCTACAGCGGTGCGGTGATGGCTGAGGTATTGTCTACGGTCGGTGTTGCGGTAATAGCTCAGGTGCTTTCCCTGGGGCATACCGCACCCGCTTTCTTGGAAGTAACCGCAACACCGCACCTAAGAATTGACACGCCAGTTGCTGTTCGGAAGAAACGTCAGAAGCTGCTGGGACTTTGCCAAGTAAATCAGCGGCATCAGCACTTCTTTTCCGCGTCCGACTCCGTTGTTTTTAGCCCAGTTGTCTTGAATTTGTTTGAAGGTGATTTCTTCACCTTTGCGCTTGCTGAGCCACAGCACAAAGGACTTTAGCTTCGTCTGAGATTCGTGGGTCAGTTGAGCAGCAAGCTGTTCAAATCGGTCGATAGAACTGGGGTCAGGGAGAGCAGGTTCCAGTGGCTTTTCAACTGATGAGGGATCACGATGGGGACTTCTTGAGTGAGCCACCTGGTTTGTGGCGTCAGGAACGATCGCTGACCTGGCGGGAGACAGATACTCGCGGGAATCGCGATCGTACCCCGCATAGTTTTCCAGATGAGGCATCGCATACCAGAACTGACCGTCACACCACGCCCGCTTCACTGGAGAGCGAGCCATCTGGGTTTTGACTTCTGGTAGGTTGCGAGCCGTGTCTGCCACAAACTTGGCTGCCAGCACCGCTTCTACCTGCATCTCCTCACCTTGCAGCCCGATGATCAGGGGTCGCAATCGAGACCGTGCGGCTCCGTTGATCCCCAGGTCATCAACGTGAGCCGATTGCCCTGCTTCCCAGGCATACTTCTCGCGGGAGTCCCCAGAGCTAACGAGCCCAGCCACCACATCGATGTACCGCTTGCACTTGGCACGAATCAAGGTGCCCTCGTTGCAAATCAGCAGTGCCTGTTCAGGAATGGTGAGGAACTCGTCCAGGCAGGTATCGACCCAGCGTGTAATCTCAGTGTCTGAAGACGTGGCGACATTCAGGCGGTGAACGGTGACGCGGGGCAAGCCAAAGTAGTAGCCGTATTCCTTGGCGTCATCTTTGCAGTCCATTAGCACGACGGTGTAGCCGGGGTGGGCGGTGAGGAAGACACGCAGAGCGTTCGAGAGCAGAAAGTCTTTGCCACCCCCTGAGACGGCAATAATCAAAGCGGTTCGCAGACGATCGCCAATCAGATAGTCGATGGGAGAGGAGAGGGGGCGGTCTGAGCGCTGGGCGGAATGAGCCGGAAGTTGGGACGGACTCAAGGTGGCATTGGCAGCAGCAGGCGGATCGGTGACCTGGGTGGGTGGCACGGTCACTGCTGCAACATTAATCGCCGGTTGTGTGTGCGGGAGGTCTTGTCCCCCACCTGCTTTGACCGATTTGGCAAAGCCTTGATACTCCCGTCGCGTTTCGTCGTTCAGGTAAAGCGTGAAGTCTTGACCGTCCTCGACCAGAGTTCTGGCAGCTCGCTTGGCGTGAGTGCCATTCCAGAACTGCTGGGCGAGAATAAATGCTCCTGCCGTTAGCGCCATCGGAAACCCGATGAATGCCCCTGCCAGAATGGAGCCGATGCCCACTCCCGTAATGCTCACGATCATCGCGGTGGCGTTATCTTTCCCTAATTGCTGCAAAGCCGCGTCTCGATAGATTGTCACCAGCGAACCAGGGTCAGTTTTGATCTGGGCTTCTATTCTCTCAATCTCAGTGGCGCGTTCGTCAGGAGTCAAGGTCTTGAGATAGGCAAACATCGGCGTGTCCTAGAAGCGAAAGAGAACGATGGGTTCTTAGTGGGAACCGGAGAGCAAGTGACGACCGCGCCGAATCCACAGCCAGACAAAGAAGCCTAGCTCCACTGCAAACAAGGTGATGGCGATTCTGAAGACGTTGTTGGCATCGAAGTCACTAAGGGTAGGAGCAGCTAACACGAGCCGCAGCTTCGACCAACCGCCCCGAATTGGCGGACAGGCGTAGAGGCAGATCGCAAAGTCAATGCCATAGGCAATCCATTTCGCGGTGTAGATGGTATCGACCCAGGCAGTCGGAATGAGGTTGTGGCGTTCTTTGAGAAACGCGATCGTAGGATGGTCTTTCTCCGTGATGGTCAACCGATTCTGCTGGGTGAGGGTAGCAATCAGTCGTCGTAGGGTGCGCGGGCTATTTTCGAGCAGCAGGGGCGCAATTTCGCCCACTTGCAGCAAGGCGTAGATGAAGAGCATGCCCCCGATCGCAATCAGGGAAGCGCCGCCACCCACCAGCCAGCCCACGAAGTCACCGAGCCAGTAGGTGTGTTGGATGAACCATTGCAGCCAGGGAGGAATCTGACTTGCGACGGTGGCACGAGCCAGCCCTGCCCCAATGCCGACGTACACCTCGACGGATTGCCAGATCAGCCAAATCGTGATGCTGGCGGACAGAAGTTGAGCGGCAGCCAGCGCTAGCAGGAACGCATCCCATTTAGTCTGCTTCAGGTCTTGCCGGGTGTAGGCGGTTCGGCTGGGTTCAGTTGGGCGATCGGTCTCGGTTGGCGGTGGATTATTTCTGGGAACTGCCATAGCGATTCTAGGAACGGGTTGAAGGGTTTGCAAGAGAGCCTATTACTGTTTAGGTGCAGAGTATTTGAGCTTGGAGTGGGCACTGCCGTCGTAGCCAAACCGTGCCAAAGCTGCATTGATTACCTGGCGGTTGCTCGTGACAACGGGATCAGCGGCAATGCCATTTCTAATCACAGCCGTTAGTCCATGCTGGTCACAGACTTCGATGCCGTCAGCTAGAAAAGCATCCGGACGCGACCCATCCGCTACGGGCTTGCCGATGTCGATGCCTGTCAGGAGCCGAGTGTTTTGAGTCGAGACCACGACGTTGCAGCCTTGGTAGCGATCGTTAGCGATCTCCTCTCGCTGTTGACGCGATTCTTGAGCAATCTCTAGCTGACGGTTGAAGGTTTCGTCCGTGCGGCGTTGGGCGGTCAGTTGAGCCGACATCATTTGCTCTTGCTGAAAGTCGCCAGAAGTGAATTTAGAGCCAAAGCCTACCAGCAGAATGACGGCTCCGACGGCAGTGATCGGATTGCGGTGCAGCCAGGTTTTCATGGGGTCGCTCCTGTGGGCTGAGGGGTGCGGGGTTGACTAGAAATCCGACAATGCCAGAATTAAACCCTTGGCGTGGTCGGGCGTGAGGTCAGCCAGGGTGTTGAGAATGCTGGCAAAGGCATCGGTGGTCACATCGTCATCTTCAGGGATGGCGCTGGCAGCGCTAGTGTTCAGGTCAATGCCGCCGTGCAGCTTGTAGATGGGAATGGCGTTGAGGTAGCAGTAACTAGCCAGCGTCAGCACGAGGGCATTGCGATCGTGGAGGTCGAGATCCTGAAGGCTTGACCCGTATTGGTGGGTCAGCGCATCAATCCCAGGGGTTTGAACGGTGTACTGAATCGGTTTGGTCATGGTCGAAATCTTCCTGAGCGTTTACAGGGAAAGCGGCTCCTCAAATCGAAAGTCTTGAATCGGTTGGGGTCGGGGTTCAACCCTCGCGATCGCGGGTGGGTAGTCCCTGGGGTCAGGGTCGGCATATCGGGCGGGGTCAAGTTCCCAGGTCCCTAGCAGGTGTTTGGCGTATCGGCTCACTAGCAGGGCGATCGCTTGCGACGGCGAACTCGCTTTGGTCACCCCCTGAATCTGATCCACGATCGCGCGGGTGTCGTTGTCTAAAACAATGCGGCTGGTCATGGGCTACACCGTGGTCATGCCGAATAGAGAAATCAGTTGAGCAAACCGCTCCATCTGCGGATGCTTCACCACTTTGAACCGCCCTTTGGTTGCATCCTCCAGTGGTTGAGCGAGAGCCGCGGAGCCGCCAATGATCAGCACTTCTCCAATCTCACTCATCCACTGATTCCAGCGAGTTCGCAGTTCTGCCCGCAGGTCAGAGAGCCACTGCTCACGACACAGGTCAAACGCGTCTTGGAACTGAACGCCGCTGGTGCCCAGGGTAAAGTCTCGTCGTTCGATGCCGTCCATGATCTGGGAGAGGTCAGGGCTGTTGACCAGTTGCGGGGTGATGCGAGCGCTGATGCGTCGCGCGAGGTCATAGGTACCGGGAAGAATAGCATCGGCTTCTCGAATCAAGGAACCGCCGACGCTGTAGAGCCTGCCGATGCCAGTGCCACCGCCGAGGTCTAAGACTCCATTTAGCTGACGTTTGCTGCGATACAAATCGCGCTTCATGGCGAAGCTGTAAGCGGCTTGGGTCTCGTCGATCGGCTGCACTTGATGCACGACGGCGGTGATTCGCTGACCGTTGCGGATGAACTGGTGGGTGCCTTCGATCTGCTTGAGTTCTGCTAGGTCGGTGGAGTTGCGGCTGTTGGGCAGCGCAATCACCAAGCGGTCGATCGTCACGGCGCTGCTGCCGGGGTGAGGTTCGAGGGCGGCGAGAACGAGCTTTTTCGCCAGTTCACATTTGTTGTCTTGAAAGACCGGGGTGCCTTTCATGTCGCGAGCGACGGCACCGAGGCAGAAATGAGTGTTGCCAGTGCTGATCACGACGCTGTGGTCGTCGGGTGTGGGGTCATCAAACCCAGGCTCGAAGGGCTTGATGAAGGCGGGAATCAGGCGAGGTTGATTATCTGGGTCGATCCATTTGAGGGTGCGGTTGCCACCATCGAAGACCACAATCTGCCGTTTGAGGTCAAGGGTCGTGGTCTGTTCGTTGGAAAGCCGCAGAGGGGATGCCGTTCGGTTGGTGATCATGGAGCTGATTTCTCCTAAAAAGTAGGTCAAAGGATGGGGCTGTCTAGGTTGAAAGCTGATTTAGGACAAAGCTGAAGGTTATGACGGCATGTTCGTTGCATGTCCCCTAACTGCGTTGTATGCGAACAAGATAACATGATATTGTGTCAACATAGCAACACGTAAACATACAATGTTAGAGGCTTTAGTAAACATGGCAACATGGGTGCATTCAAATATGTATGACAATATGGCAGTAGTTAGGCGAAACGACCCGAACTTCGCTCAGGTCAGTGGTTACCTTCCTAAAGAAATGGCTTTGCGGTTCAAGATTGCTTGCACAGCAAAGGAAATCAGCATGACTGAGGGACTAGAGCAAGCAGTGAGGTTATGGTTGGAAGAAAATGCCCACGACAAAGCCCCTGTCATCAACGACAAGGTTCAGTAGGAGGCGATTTCCATGACAATTGGAACGAAGAAGCTGACGTTTGAAGAGTATCTCGCCCACGACGATGGGACGGATACTCCTTATGAATTGATTGATGGGGAGCTAGTCGCCATGCCACCTGAAGGGCGCGTTAATTCTCGAATCTCTTTTTTCCTGACGCTAGAATTCGCTCAATTAATTCCCTTTGACCTCATTTATCATAAAGACACCGAGATTGAAGTGTCGGGCGCTAGAGCAAAAACTCGACTCCCGGACTTGATGGTCTTGAGTGAAGAACTCGCTGCCGCCTTAGGAGACCGCCGGGGCACAATCACCCGAGAGATGCTTCCCCCAGTTTTAGGGGTAGAGGTAGTATCTCCAGGGCAACAGAACGAGGATCAGGATTATCGGTACAAACGCTCTGAGTATGCAGCTAGGGGCATCTCTGACTATTGGATCATCAATCCACAGGCCGGCAAGGTGACTGTTCTGACGCTGGTGTCGGGTCTGTATGAGGAACGGGAATATGCTGGAAGCTAGACGATCCAGTCTCAGTTTCAAGCGTTGGACTTGACGGCTGAGCAAGTGCTCAACGCGAAGAGGTAGAGGGTGAAGCACTATCTAACCACTCAACCCTTGTCCAACACGAGTCTGATGGCTTCGCGCTCACCTGGCAAAAATACAGAAAGATTTGTTATGGATCGAGTCTTGATCAGAGAAAATGTCCTGGTACACTTAGACTCACTTCACCGCAGTGCAGGACGTTCTATGATCCACCCAGTTTTCCCACTTGAAGCGAAAGGAGTTAACCCGATGTTCTAGGAACCCTAGAAGCCAAAAACCCCAACTGGTGGAACAGAAAGGGCTTTGAAGGCTAAATATTTAGTTTGAATAAGAGGGGCGGGGACGCTAACTTGATGCTTTGGACGGCGATTGTTAGGTCTCCCAACGTGCCATGTCTATATTATGGTTGATTCACCCCGGATGGCAACACTTCCTGTTGCTTATTTTGGAGAATTCTTAAGTCATACCAGGACATGGTTCTCTTCCCCTCCCTCCACACCAGGGACGGAGAGCTTTGAATTCTTGGTAAATTCACCCTTGGATCTACTGTTTGGCTGACTCGATGAGTCGGTTCTAATCGCTCTTTGTCTCTGTTTTTACCCACAAAAAACAGAGAACCATGCTGACTAATCACTTTTTTCAAACCCTTCAGATCATTGCTAGCTGCTGTACAGTCCGAACTTCACCAACTCTTGGACTGGCAGCACTCATCTTCGATTTCGCTGCGCCTCCAAGCGATCGCGCTCACCTGGAGGTGCAATCATGAGTCCCTCCCCGATCGCGACGCAGCAACGACCCTTTACTTCCCCTACTCAACCGATCACCCGTCGTCCCAGTTCAGCTGCCCAACCGATTGAGTCCAGTCTGACGCTGACTGAATTTCATCGACAGATGCAGCAAGAGTGCTGCGAAGGCAGCGCCATCTCCCCAGCTCTCTATCAAGCTGCCGTCACTCTAATCAGCGACGTTGAGCTACTGCCAGGGGGAGAAGTTGACTACCCGATTCACGAAGCCCTCGGCTGGCAGCGCAGCCGATTTCCTCACCAGGCACATACGACTCAGTATGCGGCCCTCTTTGAGAATGAAGACGGCTCGACTTGGCAAGCTAAACTCGTCCGTCCCCTCTGGGACAAGAAAAAGGGAAAACCCCGCAAGTATGAGACTCCCGTAGGACAGGGAGCACGCGCCTTTCTACCGGCAGTCACAGTTCAAGACTGGGTAGCGGTTGCTAAACGCTCTGGCATGACCCATACCCTCCCAACTTGGGTACAAGCAGCTTCGGCAAGGGGACAATCTACGCTCAAGAGCGGACGGAGAGGGTTCATTCCTGGTCTCTTCGGCAAAGCTGGACCGAATTGTTCTTTATCGTTCGAGGTAGGGACAGAACTGAATCGGGGCAATGGCTCGTTGATCGTCACCCCCATCGAAACTCAGTCCTTTTGGGAGTGGGTGCAGCACATTCCTCGAATCAATATTGTCTTAACGGAGGGTGGCAAGAAAGCGCTCTCGCTCCTGACTCAGGGATATGTCGCGATTGCCCTCTATGGCGTGGATGGGGGGTGCTTAGTCTACGATCGCATCGCCGGCGAGAAGATTCGCAAGCTCAAGCCCGAGCTGATTGCAGACCTGCAACGCTTTGCGGTTCCGGGTCGAGTGATAACGCTGGCCTTCGACCAGGACGAGAAAGCAGCCACCCGGCATCGCGTTACCGCTGCCCTCGGTCGGTTAGGAGGACTGCTCTCAGCCGCGGGCTGTACCGTGACGATCGCTCAGTGGGATGGCAAGCAGGGCAAAGGGGTCGATGACCTAATCGTGAACGGCGGCGCTGAAGCCTGGGAAGCAGCACTTGCTCAGGCTTCGCCCTTTGAGCACTGGTCGATCTGGAATCGGCTGGAGGGCAAGCTGACCGAGAAGCCGACGCTGCGAGTTCACACCGCTCACTTAACGCAGTTGCACCTCCCATCGATTCCTCAAACCGGGATTGTCGCTCTCAAGTCCGCCAAAGGCACTGAGAAAACCAAGCTGATTGCCGCGCTGACCCAAGACTCGCCTGAGCTCCTTGCCGTGACGAACCTGATTTCTCTAGCCCGGAACCTGGCAGAACGACTTACTGATCGAACTGGCAGAGCCGCACACTATCGCGGTGATCTAGATAGGGCGAAAGGCACCTATATTAGTGCCTCTGGTTATGCCACTCGCATCACGACTTGTTTACCTTCCCTGTTGGCGATCGACCCCGACCAGTTTCAAGGGTGCGACTTAGTGCTGGATGAAGCGGTGCAACTCGTGCGCTGTCTAATTGAATCATCCATCTGCAACCAGGACGGCAAGCGTCCTGCGCTGCTGGCACGGTTGGAGGAACTGCTCAAGGTGGCAGGTCGCGTCATCCTCGCTGATGCTGACTTGGACGATGCCACGCTGAACTACCTCCGCAAACTGCGAGGTGACGAGACTCCTGTCTTTCTGATTCGTAACGACTACACGCCGGTCGGCTACTCAGCAATCGTTTACGATGCTCCTGACCGCTCGGCGATCGTCGCTGACCTGATGGAGGACATCGAGGGACTTGCACCCGGAAAGATGATTTGGGTAGCGACGGACTCGAAAGCGTTGGC
>JAYVFW010000254.1:0-4340 GCA_043772715.1 Phormidesmis sp.
CTTATCTCTCCGTTGACCTCTTTGAATATCATTCGCAGCAGCAACGAATTCACAAGGGTTTCAGCATTATCCTTTTTTCAATAGATCAGCCCTGCCCCAGAATGGGGGATTTAGGGGGCGAAAGGATTCAGCCTCGATAGACAGATTCATACTTGCATTCAGCAACGCCCTACCCAAGCATTCGCTTACTAGACTTGACATTACCCATCATCATTGAATCAACTCAGCTAAACGGACTTCACCGAGATCCCGGTGATCAAATGATTGTTGCAACCGCTAGAGTTTATCAGTGTGCATTACTCACCGCCGATCAAAAGATCTTGAACTACACAGGTGTGACTACGCTTTCGTGACCCACACGATCAAGAACGAAAAAATTTTGTCCTTGGATGGGAGAAGGGAGCAAAGAAACCTTCCGGCTCCCCTCTTGCCCTTGTGGGAGAGGGGTTGGGGGTGAGGGTCATTCATACTTCGATTCAGCAACGCCAATTTTCTCTATAGTGCTCATCTACTTTCCCTTGCTTCAGCAGCTTGCTCGATCGTCATAACATCCCCACGCTGCTTCCACGGTTGTATCGTTCACAGTCGATCGAATGCAGCTAGCAATATGTCTACACTGGCATTGTGATTCAAAAACGAAAACAAATGCTTATAGCGAAGAATGCCTTGACGATCGAGCAAAAACTGAGCAGGTAACGGTGCGCCCAAGGCTTGACCCGTCTGATAATCGCGAAACACCCGACAGCTAGAATCGCTCAACAAAGGCATTTTTAACCCCAAATCTTCAACAACTTTTTTGCTTTGCTGGGGATCAGTGCTTGTGATCATCAATACGTCTACCCCGCGATCGACAAACTGCTGATACTGTTCGTTGAGTGCATTAATGTGAGGAAAGCAAAACGGGCAGTATTGCTTTTCGGTAAAGATGCGAGTAAAGGCGAGAATCACAGGACGATCGTTTTGATAATCAGATAATTTAACTGGACGATCGTGGGTAACATCAGATAACTCAAACCCAGGAGTCACAGAACCCAACGCTAAACGATTGGTCGCCGGAATCGGAAAGAAATTATTCAAAAAACGCTGGTTAAATAAACCGCTGAAGTCAGTAGAAGTCAACATAGAACAACTTTTTCTCAAAAAAATAGTGGACAGTAGCCATTCACTACCATCCACTCACTTATACTAATGATCGACTACACTGCTGCAAAAAATTCTTTTGACTTCACGGGGTCAGGGTTCATCGTTTTGTCACCAGGTTGCCAACCTGCGGGGCAGACCTCATCGGGGTGAGACTGCACATATTGAATCGCTTGCAGAGTGCGAAGAGTTTCATCAACGCTACGCCCAAACGACAAATTGTTAACAGTGGAGTGTTGAATAACGCCGTCTTTATCGATGATAAACAGACCGCGCAATGCAACGCCCTCGTTGGAGTCAAGCACGTTATAAGCAAGGCTAATTTCTTTCTTGATATCAGACACAAGCGGGTAGTTGAGGTCGCCAACACCACCCGATTTACGATCGCTCTGAATCCAAGCTAGGTGCGAAAATGCACTATCGACCGACACGCCTAAAATCTCGGTGCCGATGGCGCTAAAGTCTTGATGGCGATCGCTAAAAGCCGTAATCTCTGTCGGACAAACGAAAGTGAAGTCTAAAGGGTAAAAGAACAAAACCACGTATTTGCCGCGATAGTCAGACAGTTTTACGTCTTTAAATTCTTGGTCAACGACAGCCGTTGCTGTAAATTCGGGAGCAGATTGACCGACTCGTAGACAGCCTTCGTTGGCATGGGTCATGGGAAAAAAGTCTCCTTAGCAGTTATCTCAAAATGATGCCACAGGTTCAATACGAACTGTAACAACTATATCATAGTCATAACGATTTTGACTAGAGGCACCAGCAGGGGCGAAAGAGCTGAAAAAACAGGCTTTAGCGATGGAAAATAGGGTAGAAATTCATCCCGATCGCAGTCAGCGCTGATACCATTACAGCAGTCGTTATGACTCGCAAACTCGCTCAAATCGGTAGAGGGCAAATGTCGCAGGAAAATCAGCCACGCCTCCGAAAAACTCGATCACTGCCAGCGATCGCGGCATTGCTTCTGACTAGTTTTATTCCTTTGGCACTGAGTCTGATCGGATTTTTTCTCTCCCTGTGGATTGTAATTCCGGCACCGACGCTATTTTTGCTGCCGCTAGGAGTCGGTGCGCCAGAGATCAGTCCCTGGTTGGTTGGCGTGAATGCGATCGCGATTCTCCTACTTCTAAGATTTTTCCGTCAGGGTTGGCTTTCTCGTCTATTTCTCGTTTGCAGTGTTGTGGCGTTGATATTAAGCCTATTGCCTTTGCTGCAATTTCCATCTATAAATCAGCGATTTTCTGTAGCGATGCAGTCAACGTTCGGCACAGATTACATCAATCAGATTCCGCAGATCCAACGCACAATGATGCGTCCTGCTCCTCTAGCGTTGTTTGATCTGTTTCGTGGAATTCCTGACCGTGATATTCGCTATACGCCAAAGATTCAGTTCGCAGCTCCTGATAATGTTTCGCTAAAGCTCAATCTCTATCAACCGTTGCAGAAAGGGAAATATCCGACGATCGTCACAATCTATGGGGGCGCATGGCAATATGGCACTCCTGACAGCAATGCCGCCTTTAGTCGATATATGGCAGCGCGAGGCTATGTAGTGGTTGCGATCGATTATCGTCATGCGCCTCAATACAAATTTCCTGCCCAATTGGATGATGTCAACACTGCATTCATCCACATTCTGAATCACGTTAATGACTACGAGATCGATCGTGATCGAATCGCCGTGATGGGACGATCGGCAGGCGCTCATTTAGCATTGCTCTCAGCGTTTCAATCAGATGCGCCTCCCATTAAAGCGATCGTTGATTATTATGGGCCTGTTGATCTGACGAGCGGCTATCGAGAACCGCCTAACCCTGACCCGATCGATTCTCGCACCACCCTCAAAATTCTTCTAGGCGGCACTCCCGACCAGTTGCCAGACTTATATCGGCGGGCTTCTCCCTATCAGTTGGTGACTCGTTTGCTTCCTCCCACTTTGTTGATTTATGGGGGTCGTGATCACGTTGTGCAAGCAAAATTTGGTAAAGGCTTATGCGATCGTCTACAGTCTGCTGGCAATCGTGCTATTTTTCTAGAAATTCCCTGGGCAGATCATGCGTTTGATTCCGTGTTTAATGGCGTGAGCAATCAGTTAGCGCTGTACTACACAGAACGATTTTTGGGGTGGATATTGAGGTAAAGTTACTCAGCATCAAACCCTAAATGACTCGCGATCGGGCGCTCATTCATCGGAATCTTGTTCTGAATCGGGGAGTTGAAAATTTTCGCGCCAGATGGAGTTGCCACTGCTAGCGTCACCGATCCGCCTCCATCCAAATTGAGTGCCGAATCAACGCCCAACTGTTGGACAAAATTAGTAAGTTCTGCGATCGTCATGCCTTCGCTATAGAGACGCTGCTTGCCGTCTACTAAAATTAGCGATAATTTTTGACCCGTTGCGTCGATCGCCACTACCGATAGCGGATAAGGCTTGTCCGATTTTGTCAATTGAGCAATGGGTTTGCCTGCCATGATCAGCATCTCGTTTCCTGCCACTACTTGCGTTGTATCCGCCGGACAGTTGCCTTCTACAATCTTTGCGCGTTGAGGTGTAAAACAAACCGCCGGATACTCAAATTCTGCGGCAGAATAGGTCTGCCCATCAGAGGTGACTTGCCCAACATTATTGACTCGATCGCCCGTGTGCGGAAAATAATCCCACGGGGTTTCTTCACGAAAGCGGTAGAAAAAGTTGGCGTTAATTGCCAGCTTTAGACTAAATTCGTTGAGAAACTGAGACGTAGTGCGGGCGTTGACTTCGGTGTTGTCGGTTGGTGTGCCGGGAGTCGCAAAGGCGCGAACGTTGGGTGCAGTTAAATCAATCGTGACAATGTGAATCACAATCGGACGGGGCAGCGATCGCACCTCTCGCCGATAGTCGATGCCTTGAAACAGCGATCGAGTTTCAGGACTGCGATCGGGACGCAAAAAATGCGGAATCCCGTAAGCAACAATAGGTATCAGAAGCAATCCCATTCCCAAGCCGTTCCATAATCGATTCTCAAGCGATTGACGATTCTGATTCATTTTTTCAGCCGCTCTTTGAGAGAAAGGCATGATATATCATGCCTCTACATTACCCTGCGCTCTTGCTGTACGGACATGGCACTGCCGTGCCCTCATACAGATCTGCCGCGTAAATCAAATTGGTATTAACCCTTCTATGACTTCCTTCATGAATAAAATTCTCGACGTAA
>JAYVFW010000255.1:0-4311 GCA_043772715.1 Phormidesmis sp.
TAGTCGGGCACGTCAGCAAGGTCGAGCGACGGCTCTGATCCCGTTCTTGGTGCAATTTCACAAGTCCTTTGGTCTCGTCAAAGCCCAGCGCCAGCGACACATTCAAGCTCAATCGCTTGACATCTGGGCTGAAACTTTAAGTTGACACTAATGGGCACTGCCGTGCCCGTACGCAGATTCCTGCTTTATTCAATTTACGATCCTAAGCCTCTAAAACTCCTGCACTATAAGCATTAAAGCTGTAGGCAAGCGTGGCTTTTTGAGCCGTTGATGGTTTTAGACTGCGATTAATTCCACTCGCCAACGGCACTCTAAACCGACCCAGTTCTTCGGGCAAAAGCACGTAATGCGGATTTGGCTCTACAACAACTTCTGAGCATTTCTTTGCAATGCCTGCATTTTCGAGCAGAGACTCAACTTCTTCTAAGGTCTGCTGATTTAAGTAGATCGAATTGGCTCCAAAAGGAAATAGCTTTCGAGAGAGATTTCGCAGAATATGACCGGGGCAATTGCGATTGTGAAAAGAATTATTAAACACAAACGCTCCACCTGGCTTCAGAACACGAGCAACTTCTAACAGTAACGCTGCGACTTTTTCTGGCTCAATATGCATCAACACGGCATTAGAAATAATCAAATCTGCTGAGTCATCTTCTAGCGGCAAAGTCTCTGCTGAGTTGCAAATTAGATTAAACGTTGCAGATGGGTAAAAATCATAAGCTTGCTTGAAATAAAGTAGTCGGCGGAGCAGAGGCTCTGAAATATCAATTCCGTAGTATTGAGAACAGGAAAGGTTCTTTTCTTTTGAAAGATTGATTGACGCTCTACCATAACCACAGCCGATTTCAAGAATCGTTTCAAAATGACGATCGTGAGGAAATCGATTCCAAAGACCGCCAATTTTTCCGGTGATTTGCTGATAGTCGATCGTTTTTAACGCATCCTGACTGAGTTCTTCAGCTTTTTGGGTTTGATAATAGACTGACCCGATTTTGTCCCATAACTGCTTTTGTTCAGCAGCACTCAAAAGCTCATAATCGTTGGGGAAAAAGATGCCATCGTGGCGTTGAAAATTTTCCTGTAACCGAGAGTTGATTGAGATAGACACTATAGATAGCTCCAAGATTCAAATAACAAATTGGTCACGAATCGCTGAAAGGCGGTTTATCGACGATCAGAGTCTAGTCTTAAGATAGATTTCCCCAGAGTTCTCTAGTTTTGCTCAAAAGTTTGAAACGATCGCTAGAAAACTAATTTTCTCAGCATTAACCCTAGTCCAATTTTGGATCAAATTTTTATTGATTAGAACGGCAGACACGAATTTTAGGGCGCTGCCAAGGCGCGATCGCGCCTCAAAAAGCTCAATTCCTTTAATCCCTTCGATACACTAGAAAGATGGGGTTTAACATTCAGCCATTGCCTACCGAAGTCGTGCATCTAATTGCGGCTGGAGAAGTGATCGACTCTCTGGCAGCCGTGGTGCGAGAATTGGTAGAAAATTCGATCGACGCTGGGGCAACTCGCATTACCGTTTCTCTCTGGGCCGACCAGTGGCGGGTGCGGGTTGCCGACAACGGCGCAGGCATGGACTTAGACACGCTGAAGCAAGCCGCTTTGCCCCACACCACGAGCAAAATTCACGATCGCCAAGACCTCTGGAATATTCGCAGTCTCGGTTTTCGGGGCGAAGCGCTCCACAGCCTGTCACAGCTATCGCAATTAGAGATTCTCAGCCGCTCCGCCACCGAGACTCAAGGCTGGCGACTGCTTTATAACGCTGAAGGAGATGCAATTCGAGTCGAAACAACCGCGATCGCACCCGGTACGATCGTCACCGTTGATCAACTGTTTGGCGATTGGTCAACTCGTCGTCAGGGCTTGCCTACGATCGCGCAGCAGATTCGATCCGTTCAGTCCATGATTCAGCAGATCGCCCTGAGTCACCCTCAAGTCACTTGGCAAGTGCAGCAAAACGATCGAGAATGGTTCAACATTTGGTCTGGCGAAACTGCCCGAAAAATCTTGCCCCAGATTCTAAGAGGAGTGCAGATTGGAGATTTGCAAGAAACTACGTTAGAAGTCCCCACTCCTGAAAAAATTGGCTCCTCATCGTCGGTTTATGTGCTTTTGGGGTTGCCCGATCGCTGTCATCGGCACCGCCCAGACTGGGTGCGAGTCGCGATTAATGGTCGATTTGTAGACATCCCAGAGTTAGAACAGACTATTTTGGGAGCGTTTCGGAAGACTCTGCCGAGAGAACGTCATCCGGTCTGCGTGGTGCATCTTCAGGTGCCGCCCGCGCACATTGACTGGAACCGTCACCCCGCAAAAGCTGAGATTTATTTGCATCACTTGAGTCACTGGCAACTGCACATTACCCAAGCCATTGAGCAAACCTTACGCCTCAAGCCTGAGTCGCTGTCTGAAAGCCTTTATTCAGAACGAGTCGGCAAGCTGCTTAAAACGGCTGAATCAGAAGGGGGCTACACCGTCAATCGAGAGATTCAGCCAGTTCAGCCCGAAGCAGATACACCAGCTTCTTTATCTTTAGTGCGAGCGATCGCTCAAGTTCACAATCGCTATATCTTGGCAGAACACCCAGCGGGAATGTGGTTGGTTGAGCAACATATCGCTCACGAGCGAGTGCTTTATGAGCAAGTGTGCGATCGCTGGCAGTTAGCGTCGTTAGAGCCTGCCATCATTCTCAATCACCTATCAACGGCTCAACTTGAACAGCTAGAGCGCTTAGGGTTAGACGTAGAATCCTTTGGTGAACAACTTTGGGCAATTCGGACTGCGCCTGCAATGCTGGTCGATCGAGACGATTGTGCCGAAGCCTTGATAGAACTGAGCCTGGGAGGTGACTTGCAATCTGCCCAGGTTGCCACCGCTTGCCGCAGCGCCATTCGCAACGGAACGCCTTTGAGCCTGACTGAGATGCAAACCTTGTTGGATCAGTGGCAGCAAACTCGCAGCCCGCGCACCTGTCCTCACGGGCGACCGATTCACCTATCTCTCGAAGAAACGTCACTAGCACGCTTCTTTCGTCGCCATTGGGTGATCGGCAAAAGTCATGGAATCGAGAAATAACTGATTCACAAAGGTCAATGACTTATTGAGAACATCACTGAATACACATTGCCAATATTTTTTAGTCTAACAGTGCCCCTCACTCGCCACAGACAACCTCGAACCTCCAACGGATAGTAGTCTCTTGGCAGTCGGGTGCATCAGCATTGCTATGCTACAGAGTGGCTCTTTTCGTCATACCAAGCATTAACTTCTTCAAGTATCTGACCGACCTGATACTCATCCAGGAAATGCCATTGATCTTGTTCTAAAGGATGAAGGCTTTTGCTTGACCCACCTGGATACTTCAACCATTTGTAGTAGCCCTTGTCATCCTCCATAGTGAAAAGCAATATACATACAGGGAAAGGCAAATCTTGAAAATAATTTCTTTCTTTCTGAGGCACAGCTAGTGAAGCTTCTTGTGTGCCTTTGAAAGCCCTGTCTCTACCTTTTATTTGAACACCAAAAACTCTTCCTGTCGGTAGTTTATCTCGTAGTATTGTTACCAACATATCGAGTCCATAATCAGCCTTCATCCGCTCAACCACTAAATCTTGACTGCGGGTAAGGTATACCATCGCGAGATGTTCAGCACGCTCACCAATAAAATGTTCTAAATCTCGCTTCATCACTACCTCCACTTTGGATCACAAAGGTTTGACTGGAACGATGGATAGATTGGAGAAGCTCAGTATGCTGCCACCTCATCCCATAGTAACGCCAATATATCTGGGTTAAGAGGATAGTCAGTACACAAACTTGAAAATCTCGTTTTGCACTCCCCGTTGGCTGATACGATGTAGCCTTGCTCTTTTGGTTCGTCGATGCCAACAACATAGGTTGGAGCAGGGTAAGCAGCAAGACGCTTCATATCAGTCGCTGTAACCTGAACTTTTAGCCGATGTTCTTTTAAGGTGTAACCCTCAGATGTTGACTTTACTTGCACAAAGAAAAAGGGTACCAAAGACTCATCATGAAAGAGTTCGCAATGGAAATCTATAGTCCGCTTCTTTTCTCCAAGAAATCGTGGATGGTCAAATAGATAACCGCGAGTAGGATGCTTACGTGTTGTGAGAACTCGAAAAATAGATTCGCCTCGCTCTCCAATAACTTCTCTTTTGTCCACGAATCCTTGAAATCAGAACACTTCGGCAGAAGTATAGCTCTATACGCTCCAATTCCTAAATTCTTTTGAATAGCTTTGGCATAAAGGCTTCTAGGAAGCAATATTTTGACCCA
>JAYVFW010000256.1:0-4300 GCA_043772715.1 Phormidesmis sp.
CTGGGGGACTTTGAACCGGAGATTTTGGCTTGAAGTCCCCCAAGATTGGGGGACTTAGGGGGCACGACAACCTTGCAACGAAGTCGTCGAATCCACGTCGAATTAAGGCGATCGCTCTCACGAATTAAAGCCCCAGCTAGGGGAGCGATCCTCTTTCAGAGCCACTTTGCGACTCTCTTTCAGAGACACTTCGTGAGCGCAGCAGTTCTTTAACGGCAATCACACACTCTGGAAACGCCAGGGGTGCAACGGGCAATGCATCTGACAAAATAGTTTCGCTTTGATAGCCCGTTGCACTTGGCACACGATATACATGAAGTTTGCGATCGCTGACATCCAACACCCAATACTCTGCAATGCCTGAACGGGCATAAGCCAGAGCCTTCGTCTCGCAGTCAAACTTTAGACTAGTATCAGCCACTTCAATCAGCAGAAAGACTTCAGCGGGAGTCGGATGGTGGTCTTCGTAATACAGCGGGTCTGGACGCACCACGGCAACATCGGGTTCTGGCTCAGAATAGTCGTCTAGCCGGATCGGATTTTGAAACCGCAGCAAAACTCGACTGCTCAAACGCTCTCTCAGCAGATGCTCAATGCGACTCACTGCGGCACTGTGAGCCGTTCCCTTTGCTGCCATTTTGATAATCCGCCCTTCTAACAGCTCAACTCGTTCATCGGGCAGCAAAATCCCAGCTTCTGCCATCTGGTGATAGTCTTGCGCTGAGATTTGCCGGAGTGCGATCGCAGGATTCATAAACAGTTAACCTTCAAAATCGACACTACTCAACAGTAACGCTCTTGGCGAGGTTGCGAGGCTGATCGACATCTAACCCGCGTCGAGCCGCGATGTGATAGGCCAACAGTTGCAGCGGAATCACTGTCAAAATCGGCGACAGCAGTTCATCGACATGGGGCACTGGAATCAGCGTGTCAAATGTATCTGCGGCTTCCTGCTCATCCATTGGGGTCACGCCGATCAGTCGAGCATCTCTCGCTCGTGCTTCTTGAGCATTAGAAAGCACCTTTTCGTAAACCGCTCCCGGCATGGCGATCGCCACCACAGGCACCTTGGCATCTAAAAGCGCGATCGGGCCATGCTTCATCTCACCAGCAGGATAGCCTTCGGCGTGAATGTAGCTGATTTCTTTGAGCTTCAAGGCACCTTCGAGGGCGATCGGGAAGTTAATGCCCCGTCCCAGAAAGATGAAGTCTTGCGTCTCAGCAAAGTCGTGAGCGAGTTCTTCGATATAGCGTTCCTGACTTTCTAGCACCACTTCCATCTGAGCCGGAAGCTGCCGCAGTCCGACTAAGATTTCTTCAAGCTGCTCTGGAGACTTCGCAGTGCGGCGGTAAGTCAGATCCAATGCGAGGGCGTAGAATGCCATCACCTGAGCCACAAAAGTTTTGGTAGCAGCTACGCCGATCTCAATGCCTGCGTGGGTGTCGATGATGTTGGGAACCAAATCACCTAAAGAGCTTTCAGGACGATTGGTGATGCCGAGCAGACGCGACTGCAATTCTGGTTGAGTGAACGTCGATCGGCGTTTCTTCTCCATCTCCAATGCGGCTAATGTGTCGGCTGTTTCACCAGATTGAGTGACTCCGATCGTCAGGGTATTTGGCGTAATCGGTGCGGGAGCATAGCGAAATTCTGACGCATAATGCACCGTGGTCGGGACTCCTGCCAACTGCTCTAAAAGATACTTTCCGACTAAGCCAGCGTGCCAGCTCGTTCCGCACGCTACGATTTGAATGTGCTGTAAATCTGCCAGCAATTCGGGCGCTAAACCGAGATGAATCGGTGATTTATTTGCATCCGTTGCCGCCCATTCGCCATCAAAATAGGCTTCTAAACAGGCTCTCACAACTCCAGGCTGCTCGTAGATTTCTTTGAGCATGAAGTGTTTGAAGCCCTGTTTCTCCACCATCACAGGGTTCCAATTCAACGTGCGCGGAGTCTTTTTGAGTCGATGTCCGTCAAAGCTATAAATCTCAACGCCCAGAGGAGTCATGCGGGCAATTTCACCATTCTCAAGCGGCAAAACGGCGCGGGTATAAGGGACTAACGCAGGCGTATCAGACGCGCAGTAGAATTCGCCCTGCCCAAATCCGAGAACGACGGGGGCTTGTTGACGCGCCACAATCAATTCGTCGGGATAATCGGCAGAAATGACAGCGATCGCAAAGGCTCCATTGAGTTGATTGACCACCAGGCGAACCGCTTCGAGCAGCGACGAATCTTTGAGCGTTGCTAGTTGTTCAGCGATTAAGTGGGGAATGACTTCGGTATCGGTGTCCGATCGAAACTCGCAGCCGCGACTTTTGAGTGCTTCGCGCAGTTCACGATAGTTTTCGATAATGCCGTTTTGGATGACTGCAATTCGCTTGTCAGTATCCATGTGAGGATGGGCGTTATATTCTTCGGGCTTGCCGTGGGTTGCCCAGCGCGTGTGGGCGATGCCAATGCGAGCGGGATTGTCTTCGCCAGCCAGTTTTTCTTCGAGGTTGATCAATTTGCCCTTAGCGCGGACACAGTGAATTTCACCTTCTAAAACGGTGGCAATTCCGGCTGAGTCATAACCTCGATATTCTAATTTACGAAGCCCTTCAAGCAAAATGCCGCTAGCTGCTTGCGTTCCGATATAGCCGACAATTCCACACATAGCCCACTCCTTGATGAATCGGATCGTGACGTTCTCCGCCTAATTTAGCCTGAGTTTCTGCAAGATACCAAATTAGTGTTCTGTGGCGATTTCTTATTTGAATGGGTTGACGATCGCAAGTTGTCGATCGACGATCAAGCCATCTTGCATATCTTCTGAATAAAAAATCTCGGCACTTGTAGATAATGCACTTGCAACAATTAGACCATCCCAGAACGAGAACCCATATCGATCGCGTAAGTCAGACGCATTGAATAGCGTGTCTGCATTTAACTCAATAACAGCGCAGCGATCGTAGAAAGATTCAATTATTTGTTTAATTTGAGGTTCGCTAGACTTTGCCTTGCGAGCTAGCACTGAGCAGACTTCATTCACAACTTGAGTGCTAACAGCGCAGTTACTCGTGTTGATTAGATCGATTGCAAGCGATCACTTTCTCATTTCTGCTTGTTGGGCTGTAACTGGATCGACCAATAGGCGATATAGCCAGATATTGGAGTCGATAAAACATAGAGAGTCTGTCATTATTAGCGGTTCCTGCGGAGTTGCGCTTTGCGCTAATCGTGCATCTCATCACGGGTGATCGCTCGAATTCCGGGTACTGGAATCGGGTTTTGTGCGAGTTCATCCATAATGTCGGGTTGCGATCGCTTCTTAGGTTGTTTCGTGACAATGATTTTGACGGTTTGTACCTCTGCTACATCTTGTTGATATTCATTAGGAATAACGATTTCACCATTTTCAACTTTGGCTTGAAACTCTACTGTTGTCATGACAATTCTTCAAAGTGCGTAGCCTCATTCTACAACTCCATTTTGGCAAAGTGTTCTTGCAAGAGTTTGTGAATGAAGCGATAGCGACCGCCGATGCGCTGGAGAAACATTCGCTCTGTGGCGGAGTTGAGGAAGCGGACACTCTTGTCATACATTGAATAAACCTAGTGTGAATGTTCATCCAAATCCAGCCCTAAAATGCGTTTGTTCCAGTAAACTCCCTGCTCTCCCTGCATATAGGACGGATTGTTCCTCTGATGCAAAAAATGCTTAATTACCTCTCGTAGGACTTCGCATGACTTATCCGATGCCTCGTTAAGAGGCACTTTTTCACCTGCAATTTTTATATCTTTCTCTTTAACTTCTCCGCCGTGAGCAATTTTGCTGCGTAAAGCGTACAGTGATTTTGCAACATGAAAGGCTTGATACTTTTCTTTAGAAGTTTGAAATAAAGTTGAGTAGTTGAGTGAGAAGCGGTAGCTTAATTCACTACCCTTTAAACCAGCCAACAAAATAGATTCTAAGCCGATTACAGAATCTACAATCTTGTCTTGGGGGTTGATACGTGTACTGGCAGTCGCTAAACGAAAGCAGGCTTGCTGAAGAGAGGGATGTACGCCAGATACGATATGTTCTGCAAATTCTTGAAATTTACGCACTTCATCAGATGATAGAAAGTAGCGTCCAGGAGGAACATATTCGTTCGCTGATCCGAATCCTGCTCCCAATCGAATAGGGCAGAATTTTTGGGGACGTATGTAAATCAAATTACTACCTACTCGTCCTTCTTTGAAACTTCTAAGAGCAAGTACTGCTTGACTGATAAGAGTTTTCGCCTCAAAGGATGGGGCTGACTGTAACTCA
>JAYVFW010000257.1:0-4285 GCA_043772715.1 Phormidesmis sp.
ATCGGGGCTGAATCCTTTCGCCCCCTAAATCCCCCAATTTTGGGGGACTTTAAGATTCTGGTTCCCCTCAAACTTGGGGGGCTAGGGGGGCAATTCATAGTTGCATTCAGCAACGCCAAGATGCCTAAACTTCTGGTTTGCTGTCACGAAGCATCAGCGCTGCCACGGCTGCTTGAGGCGTGACTTCATGCCGCAATAGCTGATGAACCTGAAACGAGATCGGCACCGAAATATTTTGCTGATCAGCCAGTCGAATCAGAACGTGAGTGGTGTTAACTCCCTCAGCCGTACCTTCTAGCTGATTGAGAACTTCTTCAAGGGTTTTACCTTGGGCTAACCCATAACCAACCTGATAGTTTCGGCTCAACGCACTGTTGCAGGTTGCCAACAAATCACCCAGCCCCGACAACCCGTAGAATGTCTCGGCTTTTGCACCCCAGTAAGTGCCAATGCGAATCATTTCTGCTAAACCGCGAGTTACCAAGGCGGCTTTAGCATTCGTTCCTAGCTGCAAACCGTCACAGGCTCCGACGGCGATCGCGATCACATTCTTTAACGCCCCGCCTAACTCAACCCCTAACGGATCGGAATTTGTATAGAGGCGAAATCGAGACGACGAAAGCACAGCTTGCACCTGTTCAGCCGCTTCTAAATCTTTGCTAGCAATAACGCTGGCAGCAAGTAAGCCCTGTTGAATTTCTTTAGAGAGATTCGGCCCGGAGAGAATTGCAACGGCGTGAGTCGGAAAGGCTGATTGCCAAAGCTGAGAGGGCAATAGCGGTAAATTGAGTTTCGTACCTGATGGATCAAGTCCTTTAGTCGCCGTGATCAGAATCGTGTCTGGCGAAAGCGAGGACGACTTTAACTGGCTAATAACCGTCCGTACCCCTTTCATTGAGATGGCGGACACTACGAGATTAGCCCGATCAATCACCTGGTTAAGGCTGTGAGCGCTCTGACGTGACCACACTTCAACCTGGTGCCCATTCTCTTTTGCTAGACCCGCTAGCGTTGAACCCCAGGCACCTGCCCCAAGTACGGCGACTTTCAACCCTGCCTCCGGGGATATTTTTTCATCAGGTCTTGAACCTGTTCGGCGTGATAAGAACTGCGGGTCAGCGGTGAAGAAACCACTTGCAATAGACCGATCGCTTCTCCATACGTTCGCCACGCATCAAACTGCTCAGGAGTCACAAACGCCTGCACACCTAAATGCTTTTGAGTCGGCTGGAGATATTGCCCGATCGTCAGAATGTCACACTCGACCGTCCGCAGATCTCGAATCACTTGCCGCACTTCTTCGTCAGTCTCGCCCAAGCCGACCATAATGCCAGACTTTGTGTAGACGTAGGGATTGATTTGCCGACTGCGCTGCAATAGGTCAAGTGATCGGGCATAGTCGCCTTGCGGACGCACCCGACGATAAAGGCGAGCGATCGTTTCGGTATTGTGATTAAGCACGTCAGGAGAAGCGCTGAGAATCTGTTCTAAAGCGCTCCAGTTGCCGCAAAGATCGGGGATGAGCACCTCGATCGTAGTGTTGGGTGACACTGCCCGAATCTCTTGAATGCAGTGCACAAACTGAGCAGCTCCGCCATCTGACAAATCATCTCGATTAACTGATGTAACCACCACATGGTTAAGCCGCATTCGTCGCACGGCTTCTGCCAGTCGCAGTGGCTCATTCGGGTCGAGGGGCTGAGGCTTTTTCTCAAAATCAATGTCGCAGTAGGGGCAGGCACGCGTACACGCCGGGCCCATGATCAAAAACGTGGCGGTGCCATTGCTAAAGCATTCACCGATGTTTGGGCATGATGCCTCTTCACAAACGGTGTTAAGCGATAGATCCCGCAAAATTTCTTTAACATTGCCAACCCGCCCCCATTGGGGAGCCTTAACCCTTAACCAGTCTGGCTTAACGACCACGCCTGTTTATCCTAAAGTTGTTCAAAACTTATCTTAACAAGTTGCAGCCTAGGATTCCAGAGGTTAACTCTTGTGTTAATCTGATTTAAGGGATTAGCATTGCGGGATGTAGCGCAGCTTGGTAGCGCACCTCGTTCGGGACGAGGGGGTCGTAGGTTCAAATCCTATCATCCCGATATTTTTGTGTCGAGTAACACTTTATCTGTCATCGTTAACGAATTGATGTCGTCCTTACCGGATTGATGTCGTCGTTAACGATTTTTTGTCATCTAGCTCTTTTCGGCGATCGTTAACACGTTAATGTCATCAACTATCAGCTCGACTAAAACGAGTAGGGACAGCAGCTAATGATTTAGCTGTCAATCCCGAACGAAGTGCGCCTTTCAATCCACCCTAATAATGAATCTAAACTAAAAAACTTACTAGTTAGCCTTGATAAGCAAAATTTATAGTATTTATGTATTCCTAAGTAGTTTTGAAGTCACTGCTTTCAGTTCCGCCAGGACTCAAAAGACGATCTCGACCGAGGAGTCCTGGGGCTCCCACAGCATCTGGGTACCCTTTTGCTCTACCCTTTGCTGGAGAGGCGATTGCAACCTAGACACTTTTCAAGCTACCCCTATCGGCGTAATCTTTCAATCCGCCGTCTGCTGAAAAGGCTATCGCAACCGAAGCGCCCGAATCATAACCCTGTTAGGCTTTCTAGACCTCGTTTTGGCAAACCTCGTTTTGAGGCTCATTTTTGAAGGCGATAGAAGCAACTCCAACCTGTGGAAAACTCCTAGAAAGTCTGTTAGATAAAAATTGTCAAACCTGCCAGAAATTTTGCCCTCGCTTCGGTTTGCCAAATTTATAAGGGTTAGGGTGGGTTCCTCCTTGCTCGGAGGTGAAGACGGTTAACCAACATTGCGGTAGACCCGCACCTTTTTGCTGGGAGCGCACCCAACTTCGAGGTAGATAGTCAACCAGAGCCAGAAAGCAAGACTATCTTCCGATAGTCAAACTAGCTCACAATTGTCGACAGCACAGAGACCATTTCTGGCATGAACTACAGCACATCTAAATTTATATAGTAAATTTGAACTGAGCGCAAGTATTTTTTATTTTCGGGATTGATAGCCTGCGATCGCTAAATTTTTAGCCTTTTCTTGAGGAGTTCCTGTAAATGGTTGTTTTACTACTTCGATAGAAATGCCGACTTGGGCAGCTAGGCTTCCGATATATTGGCTGAGTTGAGCATGCCTCCAACGATGTACACTCGCCCGATACTGAAGGGCATATTGCCGTTGGAGTTCTACAGAACCGGGAATTTCTTGCTCTGCTTTAGCTTGAACTTCGCTTTGGACAATTTCTCGAATGTTGCTAAGGTCAGGCAATATGAGGCTGCTAACCTGATACTGCTATAAAGAGCTTTTCAGCTTCACCGGAGCAAGAGTATTAGGCCGATAGCTATAAAGCAATTTAGGCGAAAATTAATGTCTTTGAGAATTACCAAAGTGGTGGCGCAAATTTTGTTTGCCCAAAGCGCCTATAAATAGGGGTTTGAGAGTTCTAGCTTGAATATCTTTGGTTATAATGAGTACTCATGAACCACTGATGGTGTATTCTCCATAGAGTGTCAGCAGAGTGGAGGCATCTAGAACAATGTCTACCAAGAGCGAACAGCAAGAAACAGATGGAACCTCTTCTACATTTTCAGATTATTGATCAGGAAGTTTTCTGCAAGGGAAGCGCCACTTAGGACAATTAGCATCATGGATGCCGCTGATGCATCGTTGAAGAGGGCATCGAAAATCGTGCCTAAGTTGGCACTGTGGGGGTGAACCCCTGGTTTAGCCCTGGGTAGATCAGGTGCAATGACCACCCACTGGTCACGGGTAAGATAGCTCGGATCGAACTTATAGAGAGAGGGTGCTGTCGTGGTATCCCCATACTGACAGGTGTCGCGGGAAAACCTCTTCAGACACCTTCCAAGATCTAAACAACAGCAGTCCGTGTAATGAGTTTTCCAAGCTGAGGGGTGAAACCGATGGGACGAATTTTTATCTAGGCTGGACAAGGAAGCACCATTGATAGCGAGATTGATACAGAATTCTTGGCGCGGATACATAACCAGAGCGCTAGAGAGTTGCGATGGCAAGGCTTTTCGGTTCTAGAAGTGCCGGTTGGACTGAGTTTGCCGAAGGCGATCGCTTGGATTAATATACGGGCACAGCCCGGAGATGTCGCCTTAGCGCTAGAAACCGATACCTTCCCCAGTTCTAAGGTCCGAGGCACCAGCGTTTTTTATATCGCCAACAACGCTGAACGATGTACCCAAGCTGAACAAGTGTTGCAATCTCTAGCGCAGCAAGTTCCA
>JAYVFW010000258.1:0-12994 GCA_043772715.1 Phormidesmis sp.
TAGGACTGTCATAGCACCGATGACACAGTTATTGCAGTTTAGCGATCGCGCCTCGTTCAACTAAAAGCTGTTGCGTCAACAAATCTCGAACGGTTGCAATTAGCACTCGCTGATCGGTGACTTCAAACTGCACTGAGATGCGATCGCTGCCCACTTGCCCCGGCGGGTTGAGATGAGCCACACACACTTGTTCGTGCTGACGTTCGAGCGATCGGTAAGTCTCTTGTTGACGCATTGGCATACTCGTCATTCTGCCCTGTTCGTCGTATTTCACTTCTGATTGAGTCAGTACCGCAACCTCACCAATGTCGAGACGAAGGTCAGTTTGTCCCTCAATCGCAGCTTGCAAGATTAGCGGTTCCGAACGCTGGCAGGGATAGCGATCGCCCTGTTCAAAGAGCGAAAAATAGGAATACGATCGAGTATGAGGCTCCCACAGACGAATCGCGTAGCTGTGACGTAGATAATCTGCGATCGCCACAGAACCGATCGCCAAAGCACCATAACAAACCGCTTCAAAGGGTTTATCAAGCTTGACTCGCTGCCGCCCAAAATAAGACTCGATCAGGTTTTGCACAGCCGGAATCAAACAACTGCCGCCGACGAGCAACACTTGCTCAACCTCAGACTTAGAAATGCCTTTTGAGCGCCCGATCATCAGCACTTCATCGAGCGATTGTCGCACTTGTTCTAATAGCTGTCGCGTTTCTAGAATGGTTTCTAACTGTGTGCGCGTTAGCCGCAGATCATAAGCTCTAAACGTCTCTTCATCCAGCCAGCTTTCTTTAGCCTCCTCAGTGGTTGATAATCTGACTTTAAGACGCTCGGCAATCTCTAGTAGGGTTTGCCACCCGATCGGAGCGATCTTGTCACGAGACGAGCCAATTTGATGCAAGTAATCTTCAACAATCCACTGATCAATATCTTCGCCACCCATATAGGCATCTGCTTTTGCCAGCACTTCTGCCTGTGGCATATCAGAATCTTTAGAGGCTCCACTGGTTCGCACTAGACTGAGGTCGAGGGTGCCACCGCCAAAGTCAACCACTAATACGACACCGGGACGATGCACTGCATAGCCCAACGCCGCTGCCGTAGACTCATCGACCAGCCGCACGTCAGCAGCACCGAGCCGAGATGCTACCTCACGAAACCAGCCCAGATAGCGTTCAAATGCGCCTACTGGAATAGTAAAAACAACGTGAGACGGATAAATTTGCTGTTGCTGAAGTTGTTGCCAGATCGCTTGCAGAAATTGCTCAGAGATCCAGTCGATCGGGTAACGCTGTCCATCAATATGACGATCGGGCGGCTGAAAATCGGCAGCCAAATCTCGCTTAAACGCTTTGAATAAGCGATCAGGTTGAGACACGCCTAAGCGCTGCGATCTCACCTGTTCGCCCAGAATCAATTGCCCCGCATCATTCACAAACACCAGCGTCGGAACCACCGGAACCTCATCGTTTGCCCCTTTTAACCATCGCGAAATCGCTGAAAAGCGAATCGTTTTAGGCGTTTGGGTATCGGGTTCGAGAAAGCTAACAACGGTGTTGGTAGTGCCGAAGTCGATCGCGACAGTGGTCATAGAAAAAGTTTAAAGTTCACTACTAGAATTCGCATTAATTAGACCTCCTGCATGAATAAAATTCTCGACGTAACCATCCTTGGATCTCGCCCCCCAACCCCCAATTCTGGGGGAACTGGAGTTCAAAGTCCCCCAGAATTGGGGGATTTAGGGGGCGTTCCTGGATTCGTGCAAGAGGTCTATTAACGCTCCAGGTGGAAGTGTGCGGCTGACTTTTGCAGGATAGAGAATTCGTTCCCCTTGGCGATAGCCGACAAAGCGAATGTAAACGCTTTCTGCGATCGCGATGCCATCCCCATCGGGCTGATGGAGCTGTGGATTGTAAGCAACCTGCTGCCAGGGAGATCCGATCGCTTCGATGTCCCAGGTTTGTAGTAAATTTTCTAGAGGTATAAAGAGGGCAACTAAATTTTGGGCAGGCAGATTAGGGTTGATCTGCGCCATTTTACAAGCGCTCGGATAGTTGATTAGCAGAGTTTGTAGTTGTTCAAAGGCTGCATTACTAAAATCTAACTTGAGCTGTTCTTTTTGTAATCGTAATTCTTCGCGGAGTCGTTGACATTGCTGTTGCAGTTCGGCGATCGTGAGTTCGTTGTCGTTGGATGGGTCTCTGCGATTAGGCGGTTCACCCATCCAGCTCAAGATGAGAGAAATGCACCCAACTGTGAGTACAATTCCAAACCCAATCAGATTAGAATTGTCGGTCATCAGGTTTCACTTTGATGGATAATTTGTGTGTCTTCTACCATTATAAATTTGTCGCCTTCGTGATAGTCTTGTAATAATTCCTGCGATTCGATGGTTCCGATCGCTCGTTCGATTTCTAACGTCATTTCTGTACAGTCTTTGCCGCCGTTCAGCACCCTTTCAGTAATTTTGCCATCTTTGCCGATGCGATACTCAATGGTTTGGTAGTCCGTCATAAGATTAAGCTGCGCTCAGTGTTGATCTCATCTTACTCAAAAGGCAACAGTTGTCTAAATTGAGTCATCGCCTCTTGCGTTTGTTGAATTAAAATCGGGTTTTCAGGTTGAGCAGCAGATCTGAAGAAAACAACCACCGCTAAAACCCTGGAATCGACCAGAATCGGCACCCCAAACCCTGCTTTAACGCTAAAAGCTTGAGCGATTTGATGCCGCAGAAAATAGGTTTCTGATAGCGTCGAAGCGTCGGCAATCCATTCTGATTGTTGGGATGCCCAAACCCGTCCCGGCAAACCCTCGTTTTGATGTAGCACAAACGCCTGACTGCACAATTGAAACTGTGACCACGCGATCGCCCGATGAATTTCTATCTGATTGCTGGAACACCAGGCAGGGCTTAACTCTAGCGTGTTGAACGCTTGATCAGGAATCCAAGATTCGCCATACTCCCAATCGGTGGTTGCACACACAAAATTTAGCAAGGCGGTCAACATCGTATAGATCGATGCTGAAGTAGAAGACGGTTCTGCGGTCTGTTCAAACTGATTCATAAGGGTGGGTAAGTTGGGTTAGAAGTTAGAGCCTGATTGCCAGCCCGGAATCCAGCTTGTTCCGGCGAGAGGTAGATGCGCCATTGCCGCCGCTTCCAGGGTGAGCGCTACCAGATCTTCGCGTTCCAAGTGGTGGACATTTTGCTTTCCACAGGCACGAGCGATCGTCGTTAATTCCATGTTTAGCGTCTGCAAATAGTTTTTGACTCGCCGTGCTCCAACCTGTGGTTCCAGTCGCTTCTCTAGCATTGGATTTTGTGTGGTCACTCCGACTGGACATTGACCCGTGTGGCAATGATGACAGTATCCGGGGGCTGTTCCCAAAGCGTTGTAGTCGGCAATCGCGGAATGATGTACGTTGTCCTGAATATAGGTTTCACTATTGCAGCCTAAAGCCATGAGAATCGCTTGCCCGATCGACACCGCATCTGCCCCCATCGCCAATGCTTTCGCCACGTCTGCCCCAGTGCGAATGCCGCCCGACACGATTAGCTGCACATTGTCTTTCATATTCAAATCTTCGAGGGCTTCTACCGCTTGCCGAAGGGCTGCCAGAGTGGGAATACCGACGTGTTCGATAAAGACACTTTGAGTTGCGGCGGTGCCACCCTGCATTCCATCCAAGACAATTACGTCTGCGCCAGCGTGGACTGCCAGCTTAACATCGTTAAACGTTCGTGATGCGCCGATTTTGACATAGATGGGTTTTTCCCAATCGGTGAGTTCTCGCAGTTCTTGTATTTTAATGGTGAGATCGTCGGGACCTGTCCAATCAGGATGACGACACGCTGATCGTTGATCAATTCCTTCCGGTAGCGATCGCATTTTTGCCACTCTAGGATTGACTTTTTGTCCCAATAGCATTCCGCCGCCGCCCGGTTTTGCACCCTGACCGATGACAATCTCGATCGCGTCTGCCTTCCTAACATCATCGGGATTGAACCCATAGCGAGACGGTAAACACTGATAGATCAGCGTTTTAGACGAACGACGTTCTTCCGAAGTCATGCCCCCATCGCCTGTGGTGGTAGAGGTTCCAGCTTCAGTGGCGGCGAGTCCGATCGCTTCTTTAACATTGGCAGAAAGTGACCCAAAACTCATGCCCGCGATCGTGATGGGCATTTCTAGCTCGATCGGTTTTTTGGCATATCGCGTGCCCAAAATCGTCTTTGTGGTGCATTTTTCGCGATAGCCTTCGAGGGGATAGCGACTTAGGGACGAGCCGAGAAAGACCAAATCATCAAAGTGAGGCAATCGCCGTTTAGCGCCCAGTCCGCGAATTTCATACAGTCCGTGAGCGGCGGCATTTTGAATGTAGTTGAGAATGCGACGATCGTAGCCTGCCGATTCTTCGAGCGAGAAAGATTGACCCGATTCAGACTGATTCATTAGACCTCCTGCATGAATAAAATTCTCAACATAAACCACCCTGCGATCTCGCCCCCCAAATCCCCCAATTCTGGGGGACTTTGAACTCCGCTTCCCCCAGAATTGGGGGTTAGGGGGCGTTCCCGGACTCGTGGAAGTCTATTGTTAATAGTCCTGATTGGCATCTGCGTTCCAGTAATAAAGCTGCTTGGCAGAGGCGATGCGCTTAAATTCTTTAGGGTCGTGAGGAAATCCGGCTTTTGCAAGTAGCTCACCCAAGGTTTGATAATCGGTGTCTGCCATCGGCTCAAATTGGGCATCTGCTCCTAGAGATTTTGCAGTCCCACGAATGTAGATCACCGCTTCGTAGAGAGAATCTCCGATCGCGTCGCCAGCATCTCCACAAATCACGATCCGTCCCGCTTGTGCCATAAACGCCGAGAAACTGCCCACACTGCCACCGACCACAATATCGCCGCCTTTGAGGGAAATGCCGCAGCGCAAACTTGCATTGCCGTCAATCACGAGCAATCCGCCTTGGGCAGAGGCACCTGCTGAGACGGATGCAAAGCCTTTGACGTGAACTCGTCCAGACATCATATTTTCTGCAACCCCAGTCCCGGCATTGCCATTAATTATCACGTTCGCTAACTGATTCATTCCCGCAGCATAATAGCCAACGTGCCCTGCAATCTCAACGCTGATGGGTGAGTGAAGCCCGACAGCAATATTGTGGGCACCGTTTGGATTAAGAATTTTAATCGGATTCTCATTCGCGTTGTGATGAAGAAATTGATTTACCTCGCGTAGTGGAGTTTGTGATAAATCAAAGATTACACTGTCCATACATACAGTTCCTCTGGAGCGGGTTCGTAGAGATGGGCGTGGTTGATGTTGGGCAAATGAGCGAGCGAGCGAAACTCCGACGCGATCGCCACATAGTCATCGGTTTCGGCGACGATCGCAGGCTTACAGGCAAAAGCATCGCGCACCAGAGCCAGTTTATCTGCGGTTCCCATCAGAAAGGTGTAGAAGCCGTCTAACGCTTCAAACCCTTTTTGAAGCGCATTCTCAAGGTCATCTCCTTCCCGCATTCGCCATTCTAAAAAGCGACAGGCGGCTTCGGTGTCGTTGTCGGTTTCAAACTGAATGCCCCGTGGCTCAAGTTTGCGACGAATCTCATAGGGGTTGGAGAGAGAGCCGTTGTGGACGAGACAAAAATCTTCACCAGCCGTAAAAGGATGGGCGTGAGCGGCTGTCACTGCCGACTCAGTTGCCATGCGAGTGTGACCGACCAGGTGAGAGCCTTGGAGCGATTTGAAGTGATAGCGATCGCTGACTTCTTGAGGCGTTCCGGTGTCTTTATAGAGGTTAATTGATCTGCCTGTAGACAAAATATACAACTGTGAATAGTGTTGTCTAATCCATTGCTTTGCTGATTCTGGATCGGCATCAGAAATTAATACCGCGTGATTACCTTGACTATCAATTTCAGTGTCTCCTTCAAATTGTGCTTGGAATTTATAGAGCAATTCTGACCAATTAAATTCTTTGTCACCGGAGTAGAGACTGTATTTGCGATGGCTTTCGTCTAGCATTTCTGTAAAAACGGCAAGTCCGGCTGAATCAGAGCCGCGATCGCCCATCCCAACCAACATCGGCACCATCATTTCGCCGATTGATTTTCGTAGTTCAGGTTTTTTAACCAGCAGTCCAACAATTCCACACATAATGTTTTAGAAGAATTCTAGATAACGTTGAACTTCCCATTCAGAAACGTGTCGCATATATTCGACCCATTCCATTTGTTTGAGATTAATAAACTCATCGGCTAAAACACCCAACGCATTTTTAATTACATGATCGGATTTGAGCGCGTCGATCGCTTCTTTTAAACTCTGCGGTAGTGTATGAATTCCTTTTTCTGTAAGTTCTGCATTCGAGAAATCATACAAATTAACGTTCCAAGGTTCACCCGGATCGAGTTGTTTTTCGATGCCGTCTAACCCGGCGGCGATCGCAGCGGCTGTTGCCAGATAAGGATTGCAAGACCCGTCAGCAAGACGCAACTCTAATCGTCCTCCCGGAACGCGCACCATGCTAGAGCGATTGTTATCTCCATAGGTAATATAGGCAGGTGCCCAGGTTGCCCCACTTAGCGATCGCCCTACCACCAATCGCTTATAAGAGTTCACCGTTGGCGCACAGATAGCGGTCAATGCGGGAGCGTGAGCAAGCAATCCTGCCATGAAATGATACGCCAATTTTGATAGCCCTAAATTCCGCTGATCGGTGTCATCTGCGAAAATATTGGTGCCACCTTCCCACATTGACATATGCATATGCATTCCGCTGCCTGTGCGATTGGCAAACGGTTTGGGCATAAAGGAGCAAATCAACCCTAGTTCTTTGGCAATTTCTGAGGCTGCCATTTTGAAAAAGATAAAGCGATCGGCAGTCGTTAAACAATCTGTGTAAGTGTAATTAATTTCAAATTGACCGTTTGCGTCTTCGTGATCGATCTGATACACATCAAAATCAGCCGCTTGCAGACTCGTCACCAGCTTCTCAATAAAGGTCAGGCTCCGAGACAGCCCTTTATAGTCATAGCAAGGTTTATCGAGGGTATCCGTCGGGTCGCACGGCTGAATTTTACCCTGTTCATCTTTGCGGAGCAGCACAAATTCTGGCTCAACTCCGGTATTGAGCAACCAACCTTTTTGGGTTAAGCGATCGATCTGCTGTTGCAAAATAAATCGGGCATCGTAGGCGTAGGGCTTACTGTGGACGTGACCGACGCAGACAATGCGGGCAAATCCGGGCATCCAGGGCACGATCGACAGCGTTGATAAATCGCCCACTGCCATAAAATCGGGACTGTTGGGCTGCATTCCCAGACCCCAGACGGCAAATCCCGCAAAGCCTGCACCGGGGCACAAAATATCCTCAAAGTGCGAGGCAGGAACGGCTTTTGTTTTGGCGGTTCCGTGCATATCGACAAACTGCGCCAGAACGAACTTGATCTGATGGGCTTCTAGAAACTGCTTGGCTTCTGCTGGTGTCATAATCTGGTTCTCCTCTAAAAATTAACCTGACTTAAATTAAGCGATCGACACCGACTACTCCCCCGCCTAGCTCTTGCGCGATCGTCACCAAAGTTTCCCACAAATAACCTCCAAACGTGCCATCACACCAGATTCGATAACGGTCAGGTGAAATTGGGATAACGGTGACGCTAACGCCGACCATCAACGTCAAAATTACAGGATGTTCATCCAGAAACAACGCTTGAAAGTTAACGCTACAAGTTTGCTGTAATAGATCCTGAATCGCTGTACCGCACAACACGATCGCAGCATCTTGTCGCAACACCGGATAAACTTTAGCCGGAACAGATTGACACGCCTCAGCTAATCGCAGCGCAAAACTGCTGTGTAAGCTATCTTCGATCAAGAATTCAGTCAAGCCGAGACGGGCGATGATGCCGCCATTTGAGAGAGAACGCCAAGTATTGGCACGATCGGGCAGATCAATATCCTGACCCTCAAGCCAAACGGCGGCGGCGGCTCCTTTGACCCCAAAGCGGGTGAGAAATGACAAATCGGCGATGCCCAAATGCGCGGCAGTTTGTTCATCTCCAGGAATGGAAACGAGGGACGGCATTCCATTAATGTCGCGCCAGGTGCCATTTATGGATTGCAGTCGATCGTGATTGGGGCTAATGCGTTGCATTATACTGTCACCTCCTGACGTGGGGTAACGTCTTCTTTCTGGCGTGAGTTTTCGGGGTCATAGAAGGGAGTTGGGCAGATAGTTGCGGTGACGATCGCGCCATCTGATAATCGGATTGAGAGGCGATCGCCGATTACATCTAGTTCTGGTTTCACATAAGCGAGTCCGATATGACGGTTGAGAGTGGGACTAAACGCAATGCTCGTAACGCGACCTGCAATCTGATCGCGATGAATAACTAAATGACATTCCTGCGGCGGTGTTCCTTGAAAATTAGGATCAAGCATAAACCCAATCAGGGTTTGTTTAAGCGATCGTTTTGCCAAAATCTGTAGACTGCGTTGACCGATAAAAAAGGATTTATCCATCTTCACCGCCCACTCAAGCCCTGCCTCAAATGGAGTCGTTAGCCCGTCGGTATCTTGACCGATGATTAGGTGCCCTTTTTCGAGTCGCAAAAGACGCTGCGCCTCAACGCCAAACGGACAAATATTATACTCAGATCTGGCTTCTAACAACAGATCCCATAATGCTGGAGAATATTCTGCTGCAACGTGAATCTCATAGCCCCACTCACCGACAAATCCAACTCGCATCAACAACACCGGAATACCTTGAATATAGGTTTCGCGAACAGCGAGATAAGGAAATGAAATGCTAGAGAGATCGAAATCAGTCAGCTTAGACAACACATCACGGGCATATCGTCCGGCGAGATTGATTGCTGATCGTGCCCCCGTTAAATTCACAATTCCGCAGTCTAGCTGCCACAGCGTATTCAACCGAGACAATTCACGATAAATATTGGTAGCGCCCGATGTCGTCGTCGTGAAATAGAAATGTTCAGATCCGAGTCGGGCGATAATGCCGTCGTCGATCGTTACTCCCGTTTCGTCCAGCATTAATGCGTAGCGCGTGGTGCCAATTTTCATCTTGCGATAGCGTCCGGCATAGACTCGTTCTAAAAACTCAGCCGCATCCGCTCCACGGATTTCAAATTTGCCCAATGTTCCGACATCGATAATCCCAACCTGATGCCTGACTGCCTGAGCTTCTAGACAGATGCACTCCTCGCGACTTTTTCCTATTCGGGCGTAGTATTCGGGTCGTTGCCACATTCCCGCCAGCATGAATTTAGCATTCAGTTTGACGTGACGATTATGTAGTGGAGTACGTCGCTCAGGCGTAAAGCCTCGCCCTGCCAAATGTGAAAGCGGGACAGGATGAAAAAATGGTCGAGAGGTCGTTGTACCAACTTCGCCGGGAGTCTTTCCAGTGATGTGCGACAAAATTCTCAGCGCATTCATATTAGAGTGCTTGCCCTGACTTGCTCCCATTCCAACTGTTGTATATCGCTTGAGTAATTCAATGTTGTCAAATCCTTCTTGAGCAGCGTTGATGAAATCTTTGTATTGCAAATCTTCATCGAAGTCTACAAAATTCTTTCCGGCAGGATGTTCGACAATCGCCCACGGGTGCGAAGGCGATTCTCGTTCAGGCGCGATCGTCACCTGAATGCGTGAGTCAAATCCCAAGTAGGCAGCGGCTTCTAGACCCGCCCGACGACCGTCGATCAGCTTTTGTTCAAACTCAAACATGCCATTCACACGACCACAGGCAAACACGCCAGACGGCAAAATCTCCGGGACAAACTGCTGCAAATACTTGTCAAATCGCATTTTAGTGCCCGCCTGGTAGAGCAGGTTTGCCGCAGGTGCCCAGCCTACACTCATGACAATGCCATCACAGGCGATCGTTTGCCTAAATCCTGTTTGTGGGTTGCCGTTCACGTCGATCGGGCAAATCACTGCTGCCGACACGCCATCGCGACCTGGATTGGCTCTCGCTTCATAGACACAATAGCCTAAGAAGATCGGAATTTTCTGCTGGTCTAGCGATCGTGCCAGATCACTGTTGAGAGAATCGCGCAGGTCAATCACGGCAACAACGGTTACACCATTTGCAATCAAATCCATTACCGTTCGATAGCCGTCGGCATTGGCGACCAAGACAACAGCCCGATTCATCGGCTTGACTGCGTAGCGATAAATTAACCGTTGCGCTGCACTCGACAGCATGACACCTGGTAAGTCATTATTCCGAAACACGGCAGGTTGCTCATAAGCTCCAGTTGCGGCAATGACTGCTTTCGCTCGTAGTTTAGTTAAACGATCGCGATCTAATAATGGAACCCAGCGATCGGCGTAGTATCCTGACGCTTGCGTTTCTGTGTAGAGACGAATTTTCGGATGATTCTCGACAGCGTTTAATAATTCGTTTGTTTTCTCTAATGGGAGTGTGTTGTTTCCTAATTGATAGTGACCCGATCCTCCCGCTTTCGCATTCTCATCGACAATCACTACATCTGCACCCAAATCCGCTGCTGACAGTGCCGCCGAGAGTCCTGATACACCCGCTCCGACTACTAACAGATCACAAAAATCATAGCGTTTTGCAGTCCGAATGTGAGGAGTCGAAAAATCTACCTGTCCGAGTCCCGTCATGGTGCGAATCAAGCGTTCCCAGAAGGGAAACAGCCGCTTGCTGTTAAATGCTTTGTAGTAAAAACCAACTGGGAGAAACGCTGAGAAAAGCTCGATCGCACTGGCACGATCGCCCATCACTCCCCCAAAGGTATTAATGGCTGAAAGCGTCATTCCATTTTCTAACGGCGTGATATCTGCCCGGATGTTTAGTGTCTGTCCTGACTGCATTAAAGTATTTACATCATGATTGGCAAAGCTTAAAATTCCACGCGGACGGTGATATTTAAAGCTGCGTCCCAAAATCTGCTGACCCGATGCCCACAGCGCACTGGCGATCGTATCCCCCACATATCCCGTAAAGCGAGTTCCTTCAAAGGTGAACTCGATCGGCTGGCTGCGATCAATCCATTCTTCTGAGATGAGCGGTAGTCTACGTTGATTCATACGATCTCACCCCACAGATAAGTGTGTATAATCTCATCCGTTCGCGTGTTGCGTTCAGCGATAAACCAGGTGTTGCTAGGTATGTGACACCACCATTCACATTTAATTCCTGGAGCGTTATTGCGGTGAAACACATAGTCTGCCCAAACCTCATCCGTCACCATGTTTGGGTCAGGCATCGATCGCAACTCTCCCCCATAAAAGAACTCTGAAATCGGTCGTGAACCGTTGATCGGACAAGTCATAAGTTTCATGGTTAGTGACCCACCGACGCTGCGCCTTTTTCACCCACTAATTCATATCGCTCAAATCGCGATAGTGAAAAATTTTGAATCAGATCATGATTGCGATCGTTCGCCACCGTATACGCCATCGTTTTACCGCACACAGGCGTTGCTTTAAACCCCCAAGTGCCCCAACCTGCATCAAGATAGAACCCGGCGATCGCGGTTTTGCCCATAATCGGTGCAAAATCGGGGGTCATGTCTGCCATACCTGCCCATTGCCGCACCACTTTGACGTGAGACAAAAACGGAAATAGCTCTAGCATATGGGCAGCAAGTCCTTCGGCAAAATCGAGGGTCGATCGCGTGGAATGCAGCTCGTAAGGATCAAGCGAGGCACCCATCACGAGTTCTCCCCGCGCCGTTTGACTGACGTAAACGTGCAGACTTCCAGAGACAATAATCGGGTCGAGCCACGGTTTCATGGGTTCGCTGACCATGGCTTGTAGGGGGTGAATCTGGATTGGCGATCGTAACCCCACCATGTCTAAAATGCGAGGAGTCGATCCGGCAACTGCACACAACACGCGAGGGGTTGAAATTGTGCCGTGCGAAGTCTCAACTCCGGTGACGCGATCGGACTCAATTTGAATCCCCAAAACTTCGGTTTGCTGGTGAATCTCGACTCCGCGCAGATCGGCTCCCCGCCCGTAGCCCCACGCCACTGCATCGTGACGGGCAATGCTGCCGGGAGCGTGATAAAGTGCGCCTAAAATGGGAGCGTGACCGCCACAAGTTATGTCCATCATCGGACAGGCTTTCTGTACTTCGGTGGGATCGACGAGTTCGCTATGAATGCCAAAATGTTTGTTGACTTCTGCTCGCCACCGCATGGTTCTGAGGGATGCGTCAGTGTGTGCCAGCGTGAAGTGTCCGCGATTGGAGTAGAACAGATTTAAATCGAAGTCTTGGGATAGATCTTGCCATAGCCGTACTGATTCATCATAGAATTTTACGCCTTCTGGGGTGAGATAGTTCGATCGGATAATTGTCGTGTTGCGTCCCGTGTTGCCGCCACCGATGTAGCCTTTTTCTAGCACCGCGATATTTTTCATATCATAATCGCGTGCTAAATAATAAGCGGCTGCCAATCCGTGTCCGCCACCGCCAATGATCACTGCGTCATAACTTGACTTTAAGCGATCGGGTTGGCGAAACATTCGCGGTTCGGGGTGGTCTTTCGACAGAGCGAATTTTAAGAGACGAAACGGCATGACAACTCCTGCAAGTTCTCATCAGAAAACTTTAGTAAACATCAGTTCGGTGAGTTTTTTCACTTCGTTCTTCAGCGCTTCAGCCCCCTAGATCCCCCAATTTTGGGAGACTTTGAACTCCAGCTCCCCCAAAATTGAGGGCTGGGGTTCGTCAGGGTTCATCGAATTTACGTTAAGTAAATATCATGGATCGAAGTTTCATGTGTGTCAACAAAGTTTCTTGGTATGATTCAGATTACGCGAGATGATCGAGAACTATCACTATGACAGAAGCCCCGGCAAACAGCACAGAAGTCTCTTCTAGTCACTCTTTAGAGCGATATTTAGGCAACGCCATTCGAGAGCTGCGGCAGAAACATGGGCTGACGATCGCCGAAGTCGCTGAACAGGTGAGCATCTCTCGCGGG
>JAYVFW010000259.1:0-4263 GCA_043772715.1 Phormidesmis sp.
CAATGCCGGGTTTAGCTCCTTTAGGTTTATAAACGTGGCGAGGTTCTGTGTAAACTACGGGAACCTGTTCGCTCTGTCGCGCTCGACTGTAGTAAGCCGCAACGTCAGCCACAAACTGCAAATCAGCTTCGTCGGCAGCCGCCCCTGGCTCTAAGCGCAGCAAGACGTGGCTGCCTGGAATCTCTTGCGTGTGGAACCAGAGATCATAATCATTGGCTTGTCGAAACGTTAAGCGATCGTTCTGTCGATTGTTGCGCCCGACCAATAGCTCAAAGCCGCTTGGGGTTTGGAACTGGTAGGGATGGCTCGCAGCGTCATCTTTGCTAGATTCTTTGCGATAATCTGAACCCTGCATATAGTTTTGCTGGATCAGTTCTTCGCGGATTTCTTCGAGCGCTTCTAAATCTTCTGAAGTTTGATAGTCGTTAAACTGCTCGATCGCGGCCTCAACCTGTTCTAAATAGTCAATTTCATCCTGCACAGCATTTAACAACGGCTCAGTTGCGGCACGAGTGCGCTTTAACTTTTGGTGACGCTTATAAAGAGCTTGGGCGTTTTGAACGGCGTTTTTCTCTGGATTTAAAGGAATCGTCACTGGCTGCTCGGTTTCAAAATCAGCCAGGGTAATCGGGTTCATGCCAGGTTGCCACCAGTGCAGGTTTGCCATTAGCAAATCGGCTTGTTGCTTGGATTGGTCAGCCCGATCGGACTGATCTAATCGACTTGAAAACGTGTTTGCTTTAACCCGCAGCTTGCTTAACAGCGTGTCTATCTTTTGACGAATTTGATGACGCAGTTGGCTAAATTCTTGACGATTTAGGTGGTCAGTGTAGTAGCGATCGACCACTTCTTCGACCGTAGAAGCAGGCTGAGTCATGCTCCAACCCATCACGGTGTAGCCATCTGCCGTCCAACCGGGTTTAAAGTGACCGTCTTCTAGCGTTTTGAGCCAGGTTTGCCAGCAGGTGAATAAGCGCTGCCAGTCTGCGTCGGTCAAGGTTTCGGTGAGGCAATCAGGATCGAGCTGGGCAGCGTTTAGCATCGACAGCAGCAGCGCAGAACTGAGTCCGCGATAGCTTTTAATCAGGTTACGACGCAGGGCACCGGGGATGAGACTCACCCGCGATCGCCACATCTCCTGAGTCTCACTCAAGGTTGGAGCTGGATCGGTGAGCGCAGGCGGCAACTCATAAGGCTGCCCGGTTTGAATCGGACGGACACTTGACTGATTAGAACTGACTTGATGAGCCGCCGTGACAATCAGATTGTCTCGATTTGCCAAAATCACGTTGCTATATTTGCCCATAATCTCAACATAGAGATGCCACAGAGCAGAGTCTCCGGGGCGGCGAGCAAACTGCAAATCAATGGCTCGTTCCCACGGTGAAACTGGCTCGATCGCGACCAGCGCCAACCCTCCCAACTGATGAATCAACTGTTGACTAAAAGTAAAGGTATCGGGCGCACGAGGTGGCGGATTGCTGATGCTCAATCGAGCAGCTTGCGGATGCCAGGAAACCGTCAGCCAGCTTCGCTGATCTAAAGTGCGAAGCGCTAGACAGATTGTAAAGCGATCGCGCTGATAAACCTGTTCGAGCCGAGCCGGGAGCCAGGTCGTGCGAAGTTCACCGCAGAGTGCTGTGAGGGTTGTGAAGTCAACAGGTTGCAAGGAATTTTTTAGTAGAGAATCAGAACAGACTAGTCAAAGCGTAGGCGTTGAGAAAGGCAAATTTCCTCCGTTTTAAGTTAGGTTTCACCTTGTGGCAAATTTTTTTTATAGATACGATGAAAACCAATTCCCTTATTGATTGCCTACTTAATCAGGCAGTTTTCTATGACGGACATTAAACTGATCAACATTGGATTTGGTAATATTGTGTCCGCTGGTCGAGTTGTGGCGATCGTCAGCCCAGAATCTGCCCCCATTAAGCGTATCATTACCGACGCAAGAGACGAGAAGAAACTAATTGATGCCACTTATGGTAGACGCACCCGTGCGGTGATCATCGCCGACTCTGGACACGTGATTCTATCTGCGATCCAGCCAGAAACCGTTGCCAATCGATTTATTCTCAGCAAAGATTCCCACGATGACGGGTAATCATTAAAAGATAAAACTTTCCTTCACGTTCGTTCTTTCCCCCTCACCCTCACTGATTGCAAGCTATACTCACTTAATGGGCAACATTGGGAATACCTAGCGCTAATCAATTTGAGGCACATCATGGGCAAGGGCAGATTGATTGTATTGACAGGGCCCAGCGGGGTCGGAAAAGGAACCTTGCTACGATCACTCCTTCAGCGACACCCTGACCTCTATGTGTCGGTTTCAGTGACGACTCGCGCCCCGCGTTCTGGCGAAGTGGATGGGCAAAACTATTATTTTGTGACCCGTCCCCAGTTTGAACGCATGGTGGCGCAAGGCGAACTGCTGGAATGGGCAGAGTTTGCAGGCAACTGCTATGGCACCCCTCGCAAAGCTGTCGAAGAAAAAATCCAGCAAGGCGAGTGGGTGATTTTAGAGATTGAGCTAGATGGAGCGCGACAAATTCGTAAAACGTTTCCCAGTGCTTTGCGAATGTTTATTCTTCCCCCATCGCTGAGTGAGCTAGAAAACCGCATCCGAGGACGGGCACAAGACTCAGAAGACGCGATCGCTCGTCGGTTGACTCACGCGCGAGCAGAAGTCAGAGCTGCCAACGAGTTTGATCTTCAAATCGTTAACGATAACTTTGAGGAAGCTCTTGGTAAAATTGAAGCCGCTCTGTTTGAACCCGCAGCCGTTATTTGCTAGAAATTCTAAGTCAATCTGCGTCAAGCAAACCGTCAATTAAGTTACACAAAGACTGAGGATCTTATAGATCCTTGGTCCTTTTTTGGCGCTTTTTTGGCGTTGCTGATTAATGATTGTCTAAAATAGCGTGGACTTGAGACAAAAGCTCATCGAACTCGATCGGTTTTCTTAAGAAGCCATCAACCTGCAAATCTTTAGAGATCGTAATCTCATCGCGACCCGTTACCATCACGATCGGGATAAACGGCAGATCAACGTTTTCTCGAATCTGCTGCACAACTTCGTAGCCATTCATTCCTGGCATCATCATATCTAGCAACACTAATTGAGGTGGAGATAGCTCAATTCTGGCGAGGGCAGCAGAGCCACTGTTGGCAACTTCAACCTGATAACCTTCATCTTCTAGAAGCACTTGCAGTAAGAAAGAATTATCAGCAACATCGTCAACCACGAGAATGTGGTCAGATACTGATGTAGCGGAGAGCAAGCTATTCATTTTCATACCAAACTTCAGCACACGTGAATTGTGTATTAATCATTTCAAACTCGCTACACGTTCGCCTCGTACCAAAGATGGATTACGCCGAGTCGTTTGGCTGAATAGACCTCCTGCACGAATTCGGGAACGCTCCCTAAATCCCCCAATTCTGAGGGACTTTGAACTCTGGTTCCCCAGAATTGGGGGTTAGGGGGTGAGATTTTAGGGTAGTTACGTCGCGAATTTTATTCATGCAGGAGGTCTGATTGTTCACAGCGATCGTTCGCGTCAATCAAATCGATGTGACTTTTGCTGATCATCCTCACAAGTTTCTCAAGTTGTTTCTCTATATCTAGGACTAGAGATAAAGTTTCTTCGCTGATGGGGCATAGAAGTCTTATGTTTCACAAAATTCTGGTTGCGTTGGATGACTCTGATAGCAGTCAGCAAGTATTTGCTAAAGCCGTCGCTCTCGCGAAAGCAACAAACGCTTCGTTAATGCTGCTCCGAGTGCTATCTCCGTTTGAAGGAGACTATCCAGGTTCTATTTATCCTGCGATCAACGGCATCTATCCAGGGTTACATCACGAAACCGTGCAAATCTATGTGAATCAGTGGCATCGGTTTGAGCAAGAAGCCTTGGAGGCATTACGATCGCTCAGTCGCAAAGCGATCGAGGCGGGGGTGTCGGCAGAATTTACCCAAAATCTCGGCGATCCGGGTCGCACGATTTGCGAGATTGCTCACACTTGGAATGCAGATCTCGTGATGGTGGGTCGTCGAGGTCGCGCTGGGCTGAGTGAATTCTTTTTGGGCAGTGTCAGCAATTACGTGCTGCACCATGCACCTTGCTCAGTGTTGACCGTTCAGGGATTGACCCAAGCGACTCAAACAAACAAACTGCAACCTGATGTTGCGATCGTCCGTTAGGGCGTGGGTTAAAACTTTTGATCGCTTCGTTGCCGAGCGCTTCTGCCCCCTAAATCCCCCA
>JAYVFW010000260.1:0-12923 GCA_043772715.1 Phormidesmis sp.
TTAGCTTTGCCTCTGACTTTGATAATAAGATCCCGTCCACGGTTGAATCAGGGTTTGAGGCTTAAAACCTGCTCAAATTTTGTCCGGAGTATTGAGAAATCCAATGTTCAAATTCATGTAGAGAGCGAACAATCGGTGGCATATCTAATTTCATGTGGGAGCGATAATCAGTTTGCTTGACCATCCCTTCAAATACTGTCGATGCAGCAATACTGTCGTAGAAAGTCAGGATTAGAGGAATCACTGGTTTGTCATAGAGATCGAGAGCTTCTACTGTTATGCTAATTTGCTCGAACGCAGAGTGAATGCGACACCAAAGATCGGCAAGTTTATCAGCTTGAAAGTATGCACTTGTATCAGAAGACATAACACTATTTTTGCATTCCACCACAATGTATGCACTTGAAGTTTTAATGAGAAAATCAGCACGCTTGTCTTTACTAGAGCTAGGATTCTTGACTTCAGGAATTCTCTCAAAAGAGTTAGGACAAATAGAAGGGAATAGTACATTCTCAAGGTAATCTTCAAATGTGCGACTTAACAAGGGTTTTAGTTTTTCGTCTTTGAAAACAAGCTCTCTTACATGATTCCAACAAGATTCAGTAAAAGAAAAAGGATCTGGCAAACAGAACTTTTCATTACTCAATGCGATAAATGGAACTTCTAGAAAACTATTATAAAAAAGCGGCTGATAAAAATCAGGAACATTATTAAGAGTTTGGCTAATCTTCTTACGAAATGAAGTATCAGTTTGAGCAGAAAAAAGAGCGCTGTTTCGTCTAATGAATACTTTTAAGTTCTCTGGAGTTATACCCGACTTTTGAAGTTGATCGTCTATACTGGGAAGCTGAGAAAAATCACAAAATCCTCTTCTTTCGAAAAACCAGCCAAATATACCTAAACAGGTCAAAAACTGCCTAAAGTAATTTGCTGGAGTTAGTCCTATATGAGTTGAAAACTTATCTGAAAACTCTTTATTGGATAGATTATCCAACAACTCAGTTAGCCTGATTGTTCGTTCTATACGAGAGGCTGGATGTCCAAAACCTGCATTTTGAAAAGCTCCCATACGTTGTACAAATAAGCTAGCTATATGAGCGCGAATTACTTCTAAATCTAAAATGCTACTTAGCTTTAGCGACCAGTTACGTACCGCTTTTTTGTTGTCAAGTTCCCACTGTAGAATGGAACTTGATAGGATTTTCGCTTCTTCTTCAAGAATATGCTTATCTGAAATAGTGTGCCCCTTCCAGTTGTGGTAGGCATTGATTAAATTATCAAACTCCTGAACACTGATGTTTTCACGCCGATGAGGATTACCCGCACTAGCCAGTAACATGAGACGGACTGCATAATTGCGTTCGATATTATCATTCAGCCAATCTAGAGGGTTTGAGTAGTTAATTCCCCACTTTTGCCAGCATCTTTCAGTTCCAACCTGTAGAACGGATGTTGAATTGTAGCGGCGAATGAACTCACGTAATTCAGAGAAACTTTTGAAATCCATTTATGAGGTCAGAGATTTTTTGAATTTGTAGACGAAGCTTCAACGTATAGTCTGAAATACGAATGATTTACGAGTACTCACCATCAGCAATATGAAGAGTCCTTAGTTCAGGAATAGACTTGCCAAGCCTCCAAGTACATTTCAATCACTTCTTCACCGTTATGAATGGCTTCCTCACGAGTTTTGCCATGTGTGCAAGGCATTACTACCCGCTCGGCAAACTCTGGGATCGTAACTAGGAAAAGCTGATCGTCGTCAGACCATTGAATAATCATGCTGTATCGACTCATAAATTCTTGTCCTCTTTCCCTAGCTCTTTGAGGGCAGAAATAATTCGCTAGCTGTTTTTCTAGGCAAGTTTGCTCCAAGATAGGTAGGGCAGATTGGCGGCGGTGGCACGAGTCCGATCGCCCTGCGCCACCAGTTGACCACACGCATCCCAAGTGCCCGCCATCAGCATCATCCGAGAGCCTTCACCCATCGAAATCGGGGCACTAAAGTCACCGCACCGCACTTGCATCGCTTCAAGATCCACTGCGATCTCGACTTGAGGATCGGCAGTCACCATTTCCTGTAATTGCTTAGTTGTTGCAGAGTCAGCCGTTACACAGGGAATGCCCATAACGACGCAGTTGCCAAAAAAAATCTCGGCAAAGCTTTCACCGACGATCGCGCCAATTCCCCATTTAGCGATCGCTTGGGGTGCGTGTTCACGACTGGAGCCGCAGCCAAAGTTGTCATTGACGACGAGAACTTTAGCGCCTTGATAGTGGGGTTGATCAAACGGGTGTTGACCGTTGGATTGGGCGCGATCGTCGGCAAACACGTCGGCTCCTAGCCCATCAAACGTGACGCAGCGCAAAAAACGAGCGGGAATGATGCGATCGGTGTCGATGTCGTTGCCCACTAAGGGAATGCCGCGTCCTGAGACTGCTTTAACTTTACTAACCATAATTAACTAGTTCGCTTTTATAAAAGCCCTTCTTGCTCTAACTCTTCGATCACTTGCAGCCCGCGAGTGTCGCCCACTTTGAGCATTGCAGATTTAGCGTCTTCGCGCACACCCACATCTGAATCCTCAGCAAACGACTCAATCAGAGCATCGATCGCCGTTGCATAAATCACGTTTGAGGGTAGCTCTCGACAGAGTTGCCCCAACGCCCAAGCTGCATTACTGCGAATTGCCGCCACCGGATCTTGTCTCAAAGACTCAATCAGAGGTGCCACCGCTGCCACCACCACTTCATAGCCCACTGATGCCATTTGAGCCAGCGCACTAGCTGCCCACAGTCTGACGGCTGGAATGTCTGTTCTAACCGCCGTGATTAGCGTGTGTAAAGCCCGTCGATCGTGGCAGTTTCCCAACGCCCAGACTACGCCTTTACGCACATAGCCATTCCAATCTTCGTCATACTGCTTGACGAGTGGCTCAACCGCATCGGCGCTAGGGTTTCGCCCTAAAGCATAGCCCGCACTCACCCGTACCAGTGGGCACGGATCATTCAACAGGCGAATTAAATGAGGAATCGCGCGATCGTCTTGCAGTTCACAAAAAGCTCTAGTCGCCAGCATTCGTTGCTGCACATCCTGCGAGTCAAGGATCGCCAGCATCAAATCGGGGTTGGGCTTGTGTGCCTCTGACTCATCTTCACCGATCGCAGGAATCTGATCTAGCGGATCGGCTAAATCAGCGTCGATATCTAAGACGGTCAAATCATCATCACTATACATATCTGTAACTTTACCGCACCGGGCGACCAGAGAATTCTGAATTAAAAATTTCTCATAATTCCAACTGTTTGACCATCCACAACGATTGAGTTTGGTAGCCTAATGCTTGGTATAGCTGAAGAGCAGGTTGATTGGATGTAAAGACTTGCAAGCCAATTTGACGATCGCCTCGTTCTCTCGCCCAGTCTTCAGCATGACGCACCAGTGCCGCTCCAATCCCTCTGCGTCGGTGGTTTGGCATCACATAAAGCAGAAAAATGTGAGCATGGCGATCGCCACTTGCTTGGTCGATCGCGTTGCCCAACCACAAACACGCAATCGGCTGCACAGAGCGCGAAGAGGGCAGACCCCCCGCAGCAATAACGTGACTGGATTCAACCCACCAGATCGGCGTTTGGTCAGAGAGATATTGCTCGATCGTCATCGCTAAGTGAGCAGAGTCACTGGTTGGGTAAAGCTCCTGATAAGTGCGCTGCATGAACTTTACTAGCAGCGCCCGATCGAGAGTAGACCCCACTTGCAAACGATAATCTGAGGGCAGCAGGTTAGACACGAGCCAGAATGACTAAAGCTTTTCTGAGAGCGCCAGATCGTCTGGCAGACCTTTGATCAGCGCAGACAGGGCTGGAGGTAAGTTAGCGACGGTGTTTGAAGCCGGAGCTTGAGCTTTGTCGCTAGTCGGATTGACTTCTTCGATCGGTGCCGGAGCCGCCATATCTGAAGGAAGAAAAATTCGGGCACTCACTGCCACTAACGCAACTAAGAAAACCAGCACCACCAGCAGCGGGGCAACATACTGACGAAGAAAAGCCATAGGACGGGCGATCGCAACGAAGGGATTTTTCTGAGAAATTAGCTCAAGATTTGTAAAAACCTCTAATCTTATCCTACCGCCCCTGAACCCTCTAGGCTAGAAAAATTTAACGCTCCTCAAAAGCCGAAGAGTCAGCATTCCAAGGCGCAAAGATGGGTAAGAGCATTAACCCTGGCAGCGCGGCGATCATGGTGATTACAAAAAACCACGTCCAGCCCGTCACTTCTACGATGCGCCCCGCCGGAGCAACCAAAATATCTCGACTCACTGCCGTCAGACTAGAGAGTAGGGCAAACTGGGTTGCCGAAAAGCGCTGATTGCAAAGACTCATCAAAAAGGCAACAAATGCCGCCGTGCCTAGTCCTGCACAAAAGTTCTCAATATTAATGGCAATCACCATAAACGGATAGTTTTTGCCAAGCTGCGCCAAAATCAAGTAGGTCAGGTTGCTAACTGCCTGCAAGCCACCAAACACCCAGAGTGATCGTGCGATGCCAAGCTTGCTGAGAGCGGCTCCTCCCGCTAAAACGCCAACGATCGTTGCCAACAAACCCATACCGCCCTGAATGGCACCCACATCGGTTTGGCTAAACCCCGTCTGTAATAAAAACGGCAGCGCCATATTGTTGACCAGCGAATCTCCCAATTTATAAAGCACGACAAAGACCAAGACAGCACTGCCCCGAAACTTTCCCAAGCGCTGAAAAAATTCGATAAATGGCAGCGTGACCGCTTCGCGCAAAGAGTCGGGTGGCTGGATTTGCAGTTTCGGTTCGGGTGCCCAGAAAGATGCCAGAATCCCGATTCCCATTAATAGAGACAGCAATAGATAAACCCCTTGCCAGGAAGTGCGATCGGCTAGAATCAGCGCCAGTGACCCAGTAAACAGCAGGGCAATTCTATAGCCTAAAACCGCGACAGCTACCCCTGCGCCCATTTCGAGCGGCTCTAAGACATCAGTGCGATAAGCATCAAAGGCGATATCTTGACTCGCACTCAGAAAAGCAATCAACAGCGCGTTGATCGCTAACAGTTGCAGCGATTGTTTGGGATTTTGCAGCGACATTGCCGCGATCGCCATCAGCAACCCGACTTGCATGATCACGATCCAGCCTCGGCGGCGACCTAAAAAAGGAGGTACAAACCGATCGACAATAGGCGACCAGAGGAATTTGAGTGAGTAGGGCAAGCCAACCAGACTAAATAGCCCGATCGCGCTCAGTTTGATGCCTTCGACGGTCATCCACGCTTGCAAAGTTTTGCTCGTCAAATAAAGCGGCAACCCGGATGAGAAGCCTAACAGTAAAAGAGCCACCATCTTGCGGCTCTGAAAAACTTGCAGCGGAGATGAAGACGGTTTCACAAGAAGCTCCTCTTAGGACGGGCAGACGCAAAATGCGTTCTAGCCATCATCTCACAGCCCTGTCTGATCACAACTTCGCCCCGATGAGGATTGAATCTACTGAGGATGGATTCCAAAAACGAGCAAATTCAGCCCTTCGCTTAAAACCTTGTTACAAAATGATAATTAAAGATTTAATCCATAACGATCGTTTATCTATCGCTACAGAATTCCTCAAGTATTGCTTATCAAAATCCTGATATCATCCTTAAGAAGATGTCCATCAGACATTCGATTGAGGCAACGCTGAAAGCTTGATTTCAAACTTTGGGATCAAATGTGAAAAGTCGATCCCTCATCGGTGTAATGTACATAAGCTGGACTACCAAACGTAGGTCAGGCAGATTGTCTGAGCGCTGTTGGTGCTGCTTGCTGAGATTTTGACGATTTAAACAGGAAGGGAGATATGTCGTACGCTCAAACGAAAACCCAGGCGAAAGCTGGGTATAAAGCTGGGGTTCAAGATTACCGTCTAACCTATTACACCCCAGACTACACGCCTAAAGATACCGATATTTTGGCAGCGTTCCGGGTGACTCCTCAACCTGGCGTTCCCCCCGAAGAAGCCGCTGCCGCAGTTGCCGCAGAATCCTCCACGGGAACCTGGACGACCGTGTGGACAGACCTGCTGACTGACCTCGATCGCTACAAAGGACGTTGCTACGACATCGAACCCGTCAAAGGTGAAGATAGTCAGTTCATTGCCTACATTGCGTATCCGCTAGATTTGTTTGAAGAAGGCTCTGTCACCAACCTGCTGACCTCACTCGTCGGCAACGTGTTTGGTTTCAAAGCTCTGAAAGCGCTGCGTCTAGAAGATCTTCGCATTCCCGTTGCTTACCTGAAGACTTTTCAAGGTCCTCCTCACGGTATTCAAGTTGAGCGCGACAAAATCAACAAATATGGTCGCCCCATGCTGGGTTGCACCATCAAGCCAAAGCTTGGTTTGTCGGCTAAAAACTACGGACGTGCCGTTTACGAATGCCTGCGCGGTGGCTTGGACTTCACCAAAGACGACGAAAACATCAACTCTCAGCCCTTCCAACGCTGGCGCGATCGCTTCCTGTTTGTGGCAGATGCGATTCACAAGTCTCAGGCAGAAACCGGAGAAATCAAAGGTCACTACCTGAACTGTACCGCCGCAACGTGCGAAGAAATGCTGAAGCGGGCCGAGTATGCCAAAGAACTCGAAATGCCCATCATTATGCACGACTTCTTGACGGCTGGCTTTACCGCCAACACCACACTGGCGCACTGGTGCCGCGATAACGGAGTCTTGCTGCACATTCACCGCGCCATGCACGCCGTGATTGACCGTCAGAAAAACCACGGCATCCACTTCCGCGTCTTGGCGAAGTGTCTGCGGATGTCTGGTGGCGATCACATTCACACCGGAACCGTCGTCGGTAAGCTCGAAGGCGACAAAGCGATCACCTTGGGTTTCATCGATCTGCTGCGCGAGAACTACATTGAGCGCGATCCTTCTCGCGGCATCTACTTCACCCAAGATTGGGCTTCGATGCCGGGTGTGATGGCAGTCGCTTCGGGTGGTATCCACGTATGGCATATGCCTGCGTTGGTTGACATCTTCGGCGATGATTCCGTCCTGCAATTTGGTGGCGGCACCCTGGGACACCCTTGGGGTAACGCGCCGGGTGCAACCGCAAACCGCGTCGCGCTCGAAGTCTGTGTGCAAGCGCGGAACGAAGGTCGTGACCTGATGCGTGAAGGCGGCGACATCATTCGTGAAGCGTGCCGTTGGTCGCCTGAATTGGCGGCGGCTTGTGAACTGTGGAAGGAAATCAAGTTCGAGTTCGAGGCTGTCGATACCGTTTGATCGCCTGTTTGAACTTTGGGTTTTAGATTTTAGCGTTAAAGTTTAATCTAAAATCTAAAATCTAAAACCCAAAATACTTCGCTCATGGATCTCAAGCGAATTGCGAAAGATACGACCAAGACGCTGACCAGCTACCTGACTTATCAGGCAGTGCGGGTGGTGATTTCACAGTTGGATGAAACTGAACCAAAGCGCGCCTATTGGCTACATCAATTCTCAGCACGAGAAAAGATTCAGGACGGCGAAGCTTACTTGCAAGCACTCTTTCGAGAAAGGCAGGATCTGGCATTCCGCATCTTGACTGTGAGAGAGCATCTTGCGAATGAGATCGCTGAGTCTCTGCCAGAAATGGTGCGATCGACGATTCAGCAAGCCAACATGGATCAACGCCGCCAGCAGTTAGAACGAATCACGCAATTAGAGCTAACGACTCCGAGTTCTTCTATCGACCCGTCAGAAATCTCTTCAGAATCAGAGGTTCCTGACGAGTCGCCCTAACCTTAAAAACGCAAAATCTTCGATCGAGGAAATTCATGAAAACTCTGCCTAAAGAGCGCCATTACGAGACTTTTTCGTATCTTCCTGCGCTGACTGATGCGCAAATTGCGCGTCAGATTCAATACACGATCGACCAGGGCTATTTCCCTTGCATCGAGTTCAACGAAACGTCTGAACCCGAAACCTACTATTGGACGATGTGGAAGTTGCCTCTGTTTAATGCAACCAGTCCTCAAGAAGTCCTCAATGAAGTGCAGCAGTGTCGCTCTGAGTATTCTCATTGCTACATTCGCGTCGTTGCGTTTGACAACATCAAACAGTGCCAGGTGATGAGCTTTATCGTTCACAAGCCTGGTGCCAACAGCAGCAGCAGTAGTAGCGGTGGCGGCTACCGTTACTAATTTCGATTAGCTAATTGGTTTAAGCGGGGTAGGTGAAAGTCTACCCCGCTTTTTGTGTCTCTAAGCGACTTCCATCTACGCTGCCTTACAAATCGTGGGCAGTGGCAATGGGTCACCCGTCGCTTCGTAGGCGATCGCGAGTGCTTCTAACGCTTCAATTCCGTTCGCCACTGCTATCGCGTAGGCATCGCCATGAAGTCCGCCAGCGCTGCCCTGGAAAATCAGGAAATCCCACCAAAAAACAGCTATCTTCATCTGACCACTGGATTAGCATGGAATATTTAAGATTTGCCACCTCATAAATTCTCTCTCGGATCTTCTTTGGCACAGTTAGTTATCGCATTAGCGTGATGCGATCGTTCTTATTTTATCAATCCTTAAATGGCTTCAATTAAGCAGAAGCTCCGGTACGTTGTTTGATATAGAGGTCTTTAACTTTCGGATTTTTGTTGTTTGGAGTTTCTTTGAAGTCAAAAATTTTGGTTGCTTGCAATAGTTTCTGAAGCTGTTTATGACCATAACTTTTAGGATTAAAACCTGGACAAAGCTTTTTGATTTGCGCTCCCAGCGTTCCCAAGTGTGCCCACCCATCTTTTCCGACGATCGCTGCATAAGCATTCTTCAAAAGCTTTAATAATTTTTTGTCAATCTTTAGGCTCTGCTCATTCGTATTCTGGAGTTCTTTTGCGGTTTGTTTAGTGGTGTCTGTCGGCTCAGAAATGCTGCTCTTAGGCTCTTTTTGTTGCTTTTCAGCACAGTTTTCTGATGGTTTTAATCCCTCGGTGTAGATGAATTTGTCGCAAGCACTGACAAAAGCTTCTGGCGTTTTTTGCTCACCGAACCCATAAACGACTAGCCCCGATTCTCGAATGCGGCTGGCTAAACGAGTAAAGTCGCTGTCACTAGAAACGATACAAAATCCGTCAAAGTTGCGCGTATACAGCAAATCCATCGCGTCAATAATCAGCGCGCTGTCTGTCGCATTTTTGCCCGTGGTGTAGCTAAATTGCTGAATCGGTTGAATGGCCAGTTTGTTGAGTTTGGCTTTCCAACTCGTGAGCCGTCCGTTTGTCCAATCTCCATAGATGCGCTTGACGTGGGCGGTTCCAAATTTGGTGGCTTCTTTTAAAAGCGCCTCGATCGAGTCAGCACTCGCATTTTCTCCATCAATTAGGATCGCAAGCCTCTTGCCTTTCGCCGACATCTCACTGTCCATTTAGGTTCTCGATCGTCAAAACAATTCCTCAATCTATAAATACCCAGAGATCACTTCTGATTACGGTCAGATTTCTTTTTGTATCTACCTGTTAAAAATCGGGGCAAAATGGTCAGACTAAGGAGGCGTTGTTTGCCCAATGTCTTGCTGAACGCCCGAAACAGAGGTCACTGTCGGCGATCGGCTGTTCCCCATCTTTGCGAAGGAGTTAGTTATTGATGGAATATACAATTCCAGAGCTTGATCCCGTTAGCCGCCAGTCGAAGAGTTTAGAGCGTCCTAAAAAGACCAAAATGCTGGTGGTTGACGATGAGCCAGATAATCTTGATTTGCTCTACCGCACTTTTCGACGAGATTTTCAAGTTCTCAAAGCCGAAAGCGGAATTCAAGCCTTAGAAATGCTGTCTGCTGAGGGAGAAGTCGCAGTGATCATCTCCGATCAGCGGATGCCTGAAATGAAAGGAACAGAATTTTTGAGCCGCACGGTGCCCCAGTTTCCCGACACGATGCGGATTATTCTCACCGGGTTCACCGACGTTGAAGATCTGGTCGAAGCGATTAATTCGGGGCAAGTCTACAAATACATCACCAAGCCCTGGGACCCTAACGAACTGAAAGCCGTTGTGCTGCGAGCCGCCGAAACTTACGAGTTGCTAAAACAACGGACTGAAGAACTGCGGCGATCGCAAGCTCAAACCGCTTTGCTCTCGACGATCGTTCACGTCGCTCAAGATGCCTCTAGCTTAGAAAGCATTTTGGAACCGATCTCCACCGCATTTGGCAAGAATTTTCTAGCAGATGGCTGCATTTTGCAACTCGTTGAGCAAGGAACGCTCACGGCTCAAGGCAGCTACAGTTTAGCCGAATGTTTAGAGAATTGGTTAGAGAATTGGTTAGAGAAAGACCCACTGGTGAAAGCCGCGATCGTGACTCAAAAAATCCAGGTTTCTGTCAATGTCCCTGTCGATGCAAGCTTGTCAGAAGTTCCTCACTACGCTAGCTCTGGCGTTCAAGCACATCTGATTGTTCCAGTGACGTTGCAAGGCGAAGTGCTGGCGGTGTTGTCACTGCAATGGAAACAGCCTTGCACCCTCCGAGAAGATGAATTAATGCTGTTGCATCTTTCTGCCCAACAAGTCGCGCTAGCGCTAACGTGCAGCCGCCATTCTCTAGCGGTAGTATCGCGACTTTAAACTAATTCTTACCGGAGGGGAGGGTTCGGGAATCCTTAAAGCCCCTGTTTTTTGAGCATGGCAGGATGGTTTCATGTGAACTAGTGGAAGACCTGATGGGTTTGATTGGAGAGTTCACCCCTGCAATCCGGGACGGTAGGACAGCCTAAGCGACGGACTAAGGTAAATCATGATTTCTACTGTTTGAGAGATGCCTACCCCTCATTTTTGTTCTAGAACTAGAGAATCCTGTTGGTTAATTTACCACTTTGTTTCTTATGAACCAGGCATATCTTTGGTTAGGTGTTTTAGGAACTATTGTTGGCTACTGGGTTTTAGTTAATTTTCTTTTCTAGGAATCAACGTAACAGATTTGGCAACGGCAGTCAGAAGCTGCGATCTCTTGATCTAAGTTAGAACCATCATTCAAATGTTTCTAAACCGTTCAAGCGATGATTCACCCTCAACAAAACCGATTAAAGTCTCCTCGGCAACTGGCAGTCGTTGCGTTAACCGGACTGATGCTGATCACCAGCACTGGAGTCTTAACCCAATCTGCACTGGCTTCGCACGTCTCTAAACCTTTGTCTAATCTGGTCGCTGCTGAATTATCGGTGCAGTTGCCGCGATCGGTCGAACAAGCCGTTCGCCAAGATCTATCCCAGCAGCTCAACATTCCACAGCGGGACATCACGATTGTTGGCTTTACGCCGCAAACCTGGTCAGATGGCTGCCTAGGTTTGGGAGGGGCTGCCGAAAGTTGTTTGCAGGCTCAAGTCGAGGGCTGGCGCGTCGAAGCCAGTGCCAATCAGCAGACTTGGATCTATCGCACCGACAAAACTGCCAATGTGATTCGGCTAGAGTCTCAGTCTAAGGTCAGTTTGCCGTCGATCGTCAGCCGACGGTTGCTCCGTCAGGTTGCAAAAGATGTGCGCGTCCCGGTGGCTCGATTGCGAATTGCCGAGGTGAAATCTGCGGTTTGGGATGGCTGTTTGGGCATCTTTACGCCAGGGCGCGGCTGCACTAGAAATGTTGTGCAAGGGTGGCAGGTGATCGTTGTGGGCAATAACCGCAGTTGGGTCTATCACCTCGCTCAAGACGAAAATCGAATGGCTCAAAACCCAACTGCAAGTGGCAGTCGAGGCGGCTTGGTGCCCTCGTTTATTCCAGAGGAAAATAAGCCTCAGATCGAGCCAAATGTGATCTTTCGATCGATCGTTAGCGGCGATCTCACTGGCAAAGTCACTCAAATCACGCTAACGGCAGATGGTGCTATTACCCAGTCGATTACGGCTCCTAATATTCGCTCTCGCCCGGTGGTGATCAAGCGATTGTCTCAGCAACAGATTGAGCAGTTTGAGCAGGTGCTACAAGCGCAGCGATTTCTCAATCTTAAGGGTCTAAGCTATCTCACCGAGGCAGCGTTAGCCGATTATCCAACGACCACACTTCAAGGTGCCGGGAGCCTGACCCAGTATGTTGATTTAGAGACAGCCTATCTTCCTAAAGCATTGCGGCAGGTAATCCAGGTATGGACAGAACTGTACACCTCAAAAGATTAAATCAGTGTGCCTCAAGTGAGAGAAATAATAGGGTGATAGCGGCTAGGTTGCAACCCACCGAAGATGCTTCATTTTGCAACTCGACTTGCATTGAGGACAGCAAGTAGCGCAACTCCCACATCCGCAAACACTGCTTCCCACAGCGTTGCCAGCCCGAATACACCCAGCAGGATGAAAAACGCCTTGATTGCCATTGCCATCACAACGTTTTGAATCACTATTCTGTGCGTCTTTCTGCCAATTTGAATCGCTTCGGCAACTGAGCATGATGGTTTTGGTTACGCCGATGCTTCTCAGCGATCGAATGGCTTCGACTGCATCTTCTTTGAGTTCGTCGGCAATGATGATGTGTCCAGCGTAAACGTCATTAACCGCAAGGTGAACAACTGTTCCGTCAACGTTGCAGGTATCGTGATCAATATTTTCGCGATGCAACAGTCGATCGTTTCCTGCTAGAACCACTTTACCGTTGACGGTGGCTTGAATACCGTGTCCTGCAAAATTTCGGTGTAGTCTTGCGCTTGGGACTCGTCAATGGGTTGACCTTAAGCCGTCCGAATCGATTGGGCGACGGGATGGTTTGACTGTGATTCAACTTGAGCCGCGATCGCCAACAGTTGCGCTTCAGTAAAGCCGTTTTTGGGAATGATTTGGGTGACTTTGAACACGCCTTGCGTTAGGGTTCCCGTCTTGTCAAACACCACCGTATTCACGGCTGCCAGCGTGTCTAAGTAGGTTGAGCCTTTGACCAAAATGCCGCGTTTAGCCGCGCCGCCAACTCCG
>JAYVFW010000261.1:0-12897 GCA_043772715.1 Phormidesmis sp.
CATTGGATATGTTGCCCTCGTCTTGCACGCCCACTTGCCCTTTGTTCGTCACCCCGAAAGTGATTATGTGCTAGAGGAAGAATGGCTTTATGAAGCCATCACTGAAACATATATTCCTCTGCTGCAAGTCTTTGAGGGTTTGATTCGTGATGGTGTAGACTTCAAACTCACGATGAGCATGACTCCGCCGCTGGTTTCAATGTTGCTCGATCCACTTTTGCAAGACCGCTACGATGCTCACCTCGCGCAGCTAGAGAAACTCGCCGAGATGGAAATCGATCGCCACGCCCAAAACGGGCACATGAAATATCTAGCAGAACACAATGCCAGAGAATTCAAAGCGGCTCGCGCCTTCTGGGAGAAATACGATCGCAACCTCGTTAAAGCCTTTAAGCAATATCTCGATAGCGGCAATCTGGAGATCATGACCTGTGGCGCAACCCACGGTTATCTGCCATTAATGAAGATGTATCCGCAGGCAGTGTGGGCACAGATTCAAGTTGCCTGTGAGCATTACGAGAAAACCTTCGATCGTCCTGCTAACGGCATCTGGTTGCCAGAATGCGCCTATTACGAAGGGGTCGATCGGCTGTTAGCAGATGCAGGATTGCGCTACTTCCTCACCGATGGGCACGGCATTCTCTATGCGCGTCCGCGTCCGCGGTTTGGCACCTACGCCCCAATCTTTACCGAAGCGGGAGTCGCTGCGTTTGGTCGCGATCAAGAGTCTTCGCAACAAGTCTGGTCATCTGAAGTTGGTTACCCCGGTGCCGCTGAATATCGAGAGTTTTATCGCGATTTAGGCTGGGATGCTGAATATGACTATATCAAGCCTTATGTCATGCCGAATGGTCAGCGCAAGAATGTAGGCATCAAATATCACAAGATTACGGGCAAAGGGTTAGGGCTGTCTGACAAGCAACTCTACGATCCTTATTGGGCAAAGGAAAAAACTGCCGAACACGCCGCCAACTTTGCCTACAATCGAGAGCGGCAAGTCGAGCATCTCCACAACATGATGCAGCGTCCGCCGATCATCGTGTCGCCTTATGATGCCGAGCTATTTGGGCATTGGTGGTATGAAGGTCCGTGGTTTATTGACCATTTGTTCCGCAAGTCGTGGTTTGATCAAGGCACTTATGATATGACGCATTTAGCCGATTATCTCAAGGCAGAACCCACTCAACAAGTTTGTCGTCCGTCTCAGTCGAGTTGGGGCTACAAAGGCTTTCATGAATATTGGCTCAACGAAACTAATGCCTGGATCTATCCACACTTGCACAAAGCCGCAGAACGGATGATCGAACTCTCTGAAAAAGAACCTGAAGATGAGTTAAGCTGGCGGGCACTCAATCAAGCAGCGCGAGAATTGCTGTTAGCACAATCGTCTGACTGGGCATTTATTATGCGAACAGGAACAATGGTTCCTTATGCGATTAGACGAACTCGATCGCACCTGATGCGCTTTAACAAACTCTATGAAGACATCAATCAGGGCAAAATCGATTCGGGTTGGATTGAGAAAGTCGAAGCGATCGATAACATCTTCCCCGATATCAACTATCGCGTTTACCGTCCGCTTTGATCGACAGATCCGTTAGATCACGGTTAGGAATATGGATTTATCAATGCCGAGGGCTTCGCCCTCCTCACGAAGTGGGGCGAAGCCCTCGCCTAACTCCTTCTCCCAATTTGGGAGAAGGGGAACCGGACTCCTCTCTCCCAGATTGGGAGAGGGGTTGGGGGTGAGGGCGAAACAACCTGGCAATGACCGGAGTTATTTAATTCACGATCCTTAGTAATGATTAGCATCGTCAAAATAGACGCTAATCATCACTAACCGATAATCTCTATCGCGCTATTTCGAGCTTCCTAGCGCTAACGTTGCCAACACACCTAAAATATGACCAAAACTCATTGAGGCTAAAAATCCTGCAACGCTAATGTTGTTGAATAGCGATTTTGAGAAAGGCAGCGGCATTTTAGCTCCCGTGTGGGAATATTTAATGGTTCGGCTAGCAATTAATAGAACAAACAGACAAGCCCCAATCATCAGCGGAGTGCCTTCCCAGTGCCAAAGCTCGGTGCCAGGAACCGCAAATTGAGCGACAAAATATAGAGAACTCATCACAATAACTTTCCTCCGTATCTGTAATTTCTGATCATTTTGCAGCGATCGCTCAAATTTAACCTCCTTCCAATGTATGACTTCCACTCTAACTAGCGAGAGATTTGCCGACGTTGGTCTGGTTTCGGGAAATCAGTTTGCGATCACAATCACAACTTTGCCGACAGTCCGCTCGCTTTCACTATAAGCGTGAGCCGCCGCGATCTCGGATAGGGGATAGGTGCGATCGATCACCGATCGCACCTTGCCTGCTTCAATCTGCTCTTTTAAATAGAACAAATCTGCACTACTGGACTTGAGCAAAATCACCTTGTATTTTTGACCCGGCAACAGCGCTGTAAAAAAACTCTGAAGATAATTGCCAGGATATGGCTGTGTTGTTATGTATATGCCTTGAGGCTGCAAGACTGATTTGCAGTCAGACAAAGAACGATTGCCCACTACATCAAACACAATGTCGTATTTTGTCGAGTCCTGAGTGAAATCTTGTTGGGTGTAGTCAATCACGCGGTCTGCGCCCAAGCTTTTGACGAGATCTATATTTTTGCTGCCACAAACGCCTGTAACCTCCCCAGATCCTAACCCCTTTGCAATCTGAACAGCAAATGTGCCAACCCCACCTGACGCGCCATTGATCAACACCTTTTGCCCAACCTCAAACCGCCCTTCATCTCGTAGCGCTTGTAAAGCGGTCATTGCTGCTAGAGGAACGGCTGCCGCCTGCTCGTGAGTGACACTGGTTGGTTTCAAAGCCGCTACTTTTTCAGAAACTGCTGCATACTCAGCGTAGGCTCCTCCGGTTGGCTGATCTAATCGAGCGTAAATCAAATCTCCAGGCTTAAACTGAGTCACCTGACTGCCCGTTTCAATCACCTCACCTGATACGTCAAACCCTAAAATTATTGGAAACTTGCTGCCCGTGAGAATTTTAAGTGCCCCCTTTCGCATTTTCCACTCAATAGGGTTGATGCTACTGGCATAGACTTTAACCAGCAGTTGGTCGGGTTTAATCTGGGGTGCTTCTACGTCTGCAATCTGCAACACGTCAGGCGCACCATAGCGGTAGATCACGGCGGCTTTCATACTATCTATTTCCAGGTTTGTTCTGACTTACTCATAGTAGACCTCCTGCATGAATCCGGGAACGCCCCCCAAATCCCCCAATTCTGGGGGACTTTGGACTCCGGGTCCCCCAGAATTGGGGGTTAGTGGGCGAGATCTAAAGGTGGTTTACGTCGAGAATTTTATTCTTGCAGGAGGTCTAGTGAGAATAGGCAGTTGCCCGCCCTTTCAACACCTCTTATCAGAATATAGGACTTTTCTATAGTGTTTGTATTTCTCCAGATGCAACTCTATCGATCGTCAGAGATAGCGCCGATTTATCAAGCGGTTAAGTAGGCAATCCAACCACTCATTGATCGTTTTGTGTATTCCTAAACACAGCTTTTCTGGCTTTACAGGATCAACTAGCATCCTTCAAAAGTGAGATGAGAAGGTATCTTTGACTGCTTACTATAAATGGGTAAACTGTGAGATCATTTCAGTATGGCAGCTAACCAAAACGCTTCTGCTAGCCGCAAAATTCGTTATGCCGTTGTTGGTTTGGGTTGGTTTGCTCAAGCTGCCGCGCTGCCCTCATTTGACCATGCCGAGAATTCTGAACTGGTTGCGATCGTTTCAGACGACCCCACAAAGCGAGATGAGATTGGTAAGCAGTACAACATTCAACACACTTACTCCTACGATCAATATGAAGACTGCCTTAATAGCGGTGAAGTAGATGCCGTTTATATTGCCTTGCCAAATCATCTGCATCGTGAGTACACTGTGCGGGCTGCTAACGCGGGTATTCATATCTTGTGCGAAAAGCCGATGGCAGTCACCGTAGATGAGTGTGAGGCAATGATTCAGGCTGCTAAGGACAATCATGTGAAGCTGATGATTGCTTACCGTCTGCATTTAGAAGAAGCCAACTTGCAGGCAGTAGAAATAGTGCAATCCGGCAAACTCGGCGAACCGCGGATCTTCAACTCGGTGTTCACTCAGCAGACAGTAGCAGGTAACGTTCGCCTTGAAAAAGATAAGGGTGGCGGCACCTTAGATGACGTTGGCGTTTACTGCATTAATGCCGCTCGCTATTTGTTCCAGGATGAGCCGATCGAGGTAGTTGCAACCAGTGCCAACAACGGCGAGAAACGCTTCAGCGAAGTCGATGAGATGACGAGTGCAATTCTGCGCTTTCCGGGCGATCGGCTGGCAGCGTTTACCGTTAGCTTTGGAGGGGGAAGGGTTTCCAACTATCAGGTTGTTGGTACGAAAGGCGATCTGCGAGTTGATCCGGCTTATGGCACTCAAGGCGAGATCAAGCATACTCTGACGATCGATGGTGAAAAGCAGGAGCGATCGTTTGCATCACATGACCAGATTGCTGCTGAATTTGTCTATTTCTCCGACTGCATTTTGCAGAACAAAGAGCCGGAGCCATCAGGTCAGGAAGGGCTGATTGATGTTCAAATTATTCGAGCGCTTTACCACTCGATCGAGACAGGTAGTTTTGTGAAACTTGATACTCCCGATCGTCAGCAACGCCCTACTGCTGAACAGACGATCGAGCGTCCTCCTGTTCAAGAGCAGCCCGAATTGGTTCATGCCGCTGACCCTTCTGGCAAGTCGTAATTTAAACAGCAATTTAAAGTTGAAGGACAAACTACTAGGCGATGTGCGACTTTCCGGAAACGCTTGCTAAGACTGCCCTCTCCCCCAGAAGAAGCGCCCTGTTTGCTAAATCCGTCTTCCGAGAATCACTAAATCTTGTTCTCCTTTGTCAAACTTGGCGACTTTGGGCAAATAACCCCACTGCTCAAAGTCAAATTGCTGAAATAACTTGAGGCTAGGATGATTGTCAGCAAAGATAAACCCTAGCAAGGTGGCTAATCTTAGAGTAGGAGCCGTCTCGATCGCTCGCTCTAAAAGTTTTCGCCCAATTCCCATGCGTTGATAATCAGGGTGAACATAAAGACTCAACTCAGCCGTGCTTTGATAAGCGGGTCTGCCATAAAACGGCTGAAATCCGAGCCATCCGGCAACGGTGCCGTTGATGTCGATCACCCATAATGGATGGTGATTGGAGGTGTGAGCCTGAAACCAGGCGAGACGACTCTCGATCGTCACGGGCGCAAAATCTGCGGTGACAATTTGGCAGGGAATCGCTGCGTTATAAATGGTGACGATCGTAGGCAAATCAGCTTCAACAGCGTCGCGGATCATGATGATTTTGGATGATCAATTGCGAACAAGCTTAATCTAGAATCGCAATTCTTAAAGTGTAAAATCATTTATTCCTGGACTTGGCTAGAAATCGATTGTAAGTAGGGCTGCGATCCAGCGACGATCAACACCCCGATAATCTCTGGCACTTCATATAGCGTTCAGTCTCTTCGCTCATACGCCTCTAGAATATAGTCACTCTCTACTATTTTCGATTCTTATGTTCAAAAAAGTCGTTCTCACCCTGATTTGGGTTGGATTTGTCAGTTATGCTTTTCTGCTTGCGCCACCTGATAGCCCCGATACGATCGACCTGATTAAAAATCTATCTACCGGGCAGATTCAGGGCATTAATCCTTTAATCGTGGCACTGTTCAACATTATGGGGGTGGTTCCCATGATCTACAGTTGCGTGATGTATCTCGACGGCAAAGGGCAGAAACTTCCGGCGTGGCTGTTCTCGTCGGCATCGTTTGCGGTGGGCGCGTTTGCAATTTTGCCCTACCTGATTTTTCGCCAATCTAATCCAACGTTTCCAGGACAAAAAAATTGGTTTCTCAACCTACTAGACTCGCGTTGGACTGGAACAATCACTGCGCTAGGCGCGATCGCGCTAGTTATTTATGGCGTGACTCAAGGCGATTGGAATGACTTTGTGCAGCAGTGGCAAACCAGCCGATTTATTCATGTCATGAGTTTAGATTTTTGTTTATTGTGTGTGCTGTTTCCGACGTTGTTGGGCGACGATATGGCGCGGAGAGGATTGACCGATCGACGAATTTTTTGGGCAGTTGCTATTGTGCCTTTGTTGGGCGCGATCGCTTATCTCGCCTTGCGTCCCCCAGTGATTGAGCAGTCTAAAACAGAAGCAATTCGTCAACAACCTGCATCGGTTTAAGAAACGTGGATTTACGTCTCGCTCTCGCCATCTCCTAAGCAGCTACAGTGTATGCGCTGCGTTTGAGTCGGCTTGTGCCCCCTAAATCCCCCAGAATGGGGGATTTAGGGGGCGAAGATCTCAGCAACAACAAATCGAAAGAGTCATGTCCTAACCAAGAGGGCAGAAGACGATCGAGAGTTTTGCAAATTACTTAATCCACGATTCTAAGCATGAACAATCAAAGCGATTGGCTGCGTCCTCCAGATGATTTGAGGCTGCAAAGTGACGAGGTTCATGTGTGGCGATCATCGCTTGATTTGCCTTCAGAGATCGAACTTGCAAAACTTCTGTCATCAGATGAGCAGAACCGCGCCGATCGCTTTCGGTTTGCTCAACATCGTCAGCGATTTATTGTTGGAAGAGGCATTCTGCGATCGCTCCTCGGTCGCTATTTGCACATCGAACCCGCTCAATTACAGTTTATCTACAGCGAAAAAGGAAAACCATCTCTCGCCAATCAATCCTTACAGTTCAACGTCGCGCATTCGCAAGGATTGGCACTCTATGCTATTGCGCGCGATCGCCCGGTAGGCGTTGACTTAGAGCAGATGAGAACGATCGCAGATTTAGATTCTTTAGCTCAACGCTTTTTCTCACTCAACGAACACGCTGCGATCGGCGCTCTCCCTGTTAGCCAAAAGTCCCAAGCCTTTTTTCGCTACTGGACTTGTAAAGAAGCTTATCTTAAAGCGACAGGCGACGGACTCGCCAAACTACAAGAATTAGAAATTTCTCTAGATTCAAACCAGGCTTGTTTGACCAAGATTCCTCAAGGAGACATTGCAGACTGGCATCTTCGAGAATTAGCTCCCGCAGAGGATTTTGTAGGCGCGATCGTCAGTTCTAGCCAACACTGCAAGCTCACTTGCTGGCAGTCCTAACTAAAGATTTAATTCTCAAGACATAGAACGCAAGAGACGAGAAACAAACTATCCCACGAGAGCAAGATGTGTTGATCTCAACGATCGTTGGACAATACATCCCATTCGCTTTGAGCGTAGATAAATCTTTACTCTTGGGAGTTATATGACAAGTTCCATCGAATTTAATTTATTTGCCCCTTATAACAAGGGAGTTTCGTTAGTAGGCTCTTTTTCTGATTGGAAAGAAATTTCGATGCAGAAAGGGGAAGATGGATATTTTCGAGTCAATGTTGACTTAAAAGATGGGACTTATCAATATAAATTTCGGGTGCAGTCGAAAAGCTGGTTTTTTGAGCCAGATCAATGGGTCGATGTCACCGATCCCTACGCAACCGATGTCGATGGCAAGAGCGCTTCTGAGAACGCGATCGTTCATATCAAAGATGGCGAACGCATTGTTGACACTTATGTATGGCGACACGATGATCAGCCGCTTCCTGCCGACAACGAGCTAGTCATTTATGAGCTACACATCGCAGATTTCTCAGGTGGTGAAGCTAATCATGAGGGGCACGGCACTTATCAAGACGCGATCGCCAAGCTCGATTATCTCAGCGATTTGGGTGTGAATGCGATCGAGCTAATGCCGATTAAAGAATATCCCGGTGACTATAGCTGGGGCTACAATCCACGTCACTTTTTTGCCAGCGAATCGAGCTATGGCGAAACCGCAGAACTTAAGCAACTGATCGATGAGTGTCACGGTCGCGGAATGCGCGTGATCATGGACGGGATTTATAATCACTCCGAAGCGTCTGCCCCCCTGACCCAAATCGATCACGACTATTGGTATCACCATCAGCCCCGCGACCCAGATAATAATTGGGGTCCAGAATTCAACTACGAAGAATACGACGAAAATCTACAAACCTATCCTGCTCGTCGCTTTATTGGCGAAGTCGTTCGCTATTGGGTGCGCGAATTTCACATCGACGGCATTCGCTATGATGCAGCGCGGCAAATTGCCAACTACGACTTCATGCGCTGGATCGTGGAAGAAGCCAAAGCCACGGCTGGAGCGAAACCGTTTTACAACGTTGCCGAACACATTCCTGAAACGCCAAGCATCACGAATGTTGACGGTCCAATGGATGGCTGTTGGCATGACAGTTTTTATCACTGCATCCTAGAACACGTCACGGGCGACACGTTCGATTTAGAGCGGCTGAAAGACGTGCTTGACTGCAAGCGTCAGGGCTTTATGGGCGCAACCAATGTCGTCAATTATCTGACCAATCACGACCACAATCATGTGATGGCAGAACTGGGCGATCGCGGCATTCTCGGTGAAGAAGCGTTTCGTCGGGTCAAGCTCGGTATCTCGCTGTTAATGACCGCTGTGGGCATTCCGATGCTGTGGATGGGTGAAGAATTTGGCGAATATCACTACAAAACTCAAGATCAATCCAAGATTGATTGGACATTGCTGATTGGCGACTTAAACAAAAATCTGCACAACTATTACAAGGGTTTGATTGGTCTGCGCGAACATAATCACGCGCTTTACACCGAGCAAATTGCGTTCATCCACGAAAACCCCGATTCAAAAGTGTTGGCATACAGTCGCTGGAATGGTGAAGGGTCGCGTGTCATTGTTGTTGCCAATTTCTCAGATCAGTTTTTGGGAGGCTATAGCATTCCTGATTTCCCTGAAGACGGCACCTGGCACGAATGGACAGGCAACTATGACGTGCAAGTGAGCGATCGTCACCTGATGACCGATTTAGGCCCGCACGAAGCCAAAGTTTTTGTGTGGCAATAGAGAATATGTAATCTAGAATAGACCTCCTGCATGAATAGAATTCTAGATATAAACTGTTCTCAGATCTCGCTCCGTTGAAGTCGGCTTGTGCCCCCTAAATCCCCCATTCATGGGGGATTTAGGGGGCGTTCCTGGATTCGTGCAAGAGGTCTAACTACTATTTTTTAATCACAAGCAGCTATGACAAGTCCGATCGAGTTCAAACTTTTTGCTCCTAACAATCAAGCGGTTTTGCTAATTGGCTCTTTTTCTGACTGGAAAGACGTGCCGATGCAAAAAGGAGAGGATGGTTACTTTCGCACACAGGTTGATCTAGACGACGGCAGCTATCAGTATAAATTTCGAGTTCAATCCAACAGTCCTGCGCTCAAAGATCAGTGGGTTGATATCAACGATCCTTGCATGACCGCAATGGATCGCAAAACCGAAAACGGTATTGTTCGAGTCAAGTCGGGCGAACGGCTGATTGATGCCTATGTTTGGCAACATGATGACCAGCCCCTGCCTGCCAATCAGGATTTGGTGATCTATGAACTGCACATCACTGATTTCTGTGGTGACAGCGATTTAGATAAACCGGACAAATTTAAGCAGGCGATCGTTAAACTCGATTATCTAACCGATTTGGGGGTGAATGCGATCGCGCTGATGCCAATTACTGAATATGCCGGGAGCTATCGCTGGGGCTATATGGTGCGCTACTATTTTGCCCCCGAATCGAGCTATGGTAAACCCGAAGATCTGAAGCGGTTGATCGATGAATGTCACGCGCGAGGCATTCGGGTGATTTTGGATGGCATTTATAATCACACCGATGATCAAAATCCGTTATTGATGCTTGATCGTGACTATTGGTATTACCACGATCGTCACTATCCCGATGATCCTGCAAACTATTGGGGTCCTGAATTCGATTACACTCACTACGACGATCAGCGAGACATTCGCCCCGCGTGGAGTTTTGTGGGTGATGTCGTGAAATTTTGGATTCAAGAATACCATATTGATGGGATTCGTTATGATGCGGTTCGGCAGTTAGCAAACTATGAGTTTTGCAGTTGGCTAATGCAGCAAGCTAAACAAGCCGCAGGCGATAAGCCGTTTTATAACATCGCAGAATACATTCCCGACACGAGTGAAGTTGTTCAACCGAAAGGCGTGTTTGATGGCTGCTGGCACGAAAGTTTCCGCTACCTTCTCAAAGACATCATCACGGGCGGAAATTCGAGTCTTGACGAGATGAAGTCCGCGATCGACAGTCGTCAACAGGGCTACTCACAGACTACGAATGTGATTAATTATTTAGCCAGTCACGATCGTGAACATATGCTTGTTGAATTAGCAGACGTTGGCATTACCGGGGAAGCCGCCTTCCAACAAGTTAAACTCGCCGCAGTGTTGCAGTTTACTGCTCCCGGCATTCCGATGCTGTGGATGGGCGATGAGTTTGGGCAAGCTACTCACAAAGCTGAGGTGACATCAACCCCCAATCCCCTCAATTGGTCGCTGCTCAAACAAGACGCAAATCGCGATTTGTTGGAGTTTTACAAGCGTTTAATCGCTTTGCGACACAACAATCCTGCTTTGCGAACTGAGAACATTGAGTTCTTCTATACTCACAAAGACAACAAAATGTTGGCGTTTGTGCGCTGGACTGAAACGGGCGATCGGCTCGTCGTCATTCTCAATTTCTCAGAGCAATCCTATGACAGTTACGCGGTTTCTTCGTTTCCGGCGGATGGCGTTTGGCGATCGTGGACGGGTGAACAGTTTGAGGCAAAAGACAATCAGTTAGCGATCGACCTTCCCAGTTTTGGAGCGTTGATTTTGATTCATGATTAGTCGATGCGGTCTAGCTCTTCGCGCAATACTCGTCGCAGCGTTGCCTCCAAAGGCTCATGCTGTTGCTGAATATGGGCTTTAAGCGCTTCATTGATTAAGGTTTGGTAGTTGCCGCCATTTGCTAAATGAACTTGTTCTTTGAACCAGGCCAATATTTCATCGTCAATCCGAATCGTGATGCGGGTCTTCCCAAGGCTTGCTGGGTCGATCGCACCTCGGTTTCCTTTACCAAAGTCGTATTCTGTTTCCATCAATTAGCCCTCTTCATATTGTTGACGCTCTTGGCGAGTTGCAGACCGAGCCGAAATCAGCCGAATCTCAGTTCCACGATAGGTATACACAACCACCAGCACTCGATCTAACGCATCTATCCCGATCGTAATAAATCGCTCTTCGTTAAAGCGATCATCTGATATGGTGATCGCAAGGTCATCTGAGAAAACAAGCACTGCATCGGCGAAATCAATCCCGTGTTTGCGTAGATTAGCCGCTGCCTTGTTGTTGTCCCATTGATACGCCATACCTCAGTATATGCACATTCGTACACTGAGGGCAGGATCTGGGCTTGATGTCATCTATTGAAATGATTCTAGAATTTAGCTCTAGAGATAGGTTTTGCCACCAGCGGCTTTAATCAGCGAACTAACAATTTCCCTTGGTCTTCGGAAACCGCCATGTCGGGAAGTCGGATGATAAATCCATGAAGCTAAAGCGCCGTCAATCTGCACAGTAGAATGAGAACTTTTGTAGATACTTAAGGTAAGTAAATTACTCTCATCAACAATCAGGGGATTTGAGCTAGGAAAGTCTGATGACACTCGATCGTATACTCTCTTACATACAAACAAGATACATTTGGGCTTTAACTCGGCAGCCACTTCTTTGAAAATGGGACTTGCCTTTGCCCACATTTCTTTAGTAGGGGCAACTCCGGGACTTGGAAGCCAATCCTGAATATATTCATGGTGAGCCACAGAATGCCAAAATTCACGCCTTAATTCCTTAGTATCGGCACTTTCAACAAAAGTTCGTTGGATATTGCTAAAGAAGCGATGCTTCCAACATCCCTTGATAATGCTATTGATTAGTCCGTGAGTAAAGATTGCATCTTTTTCTGAACCTTCCGATACACCATAATTCGATTCTCCAACAATCAAAATCGGAGTTTTAAATATGCTTTCGTTTCCGTATCGATCGCCTATCCACGGCTGAAAGAGAAGATTGTTAATAGTCATCCAAAATATCTCTAATTATTTGAGGGCATCAAACACCAGGATTGAAAGCTACCTATCATTCTAGATTGAGTAGATCTGTGGAAGCTTTCTGTATAATACGCTGCTCTAGGAGGTAGTCCGAAACGTTCTGCACATTTTCTAGATTCAGTTTGACTATCAGAGATCGTCCACCCAACAGCAAACGTGCTGCTCGATCGAGAGCCAATCTTTCTGCTCATTCTGTCAATGCCTACGTGTTGCAATGTAAGCATTCTGGTATAACAAAGCTAGCGAATCATCTAAAGGACAAAAATGCCCAAAGTCCTAAACCCCGAAGCTAGCTATACGTTTCATTCTTACTTTGAGATGCGGCATAACATTGCCGATATCCTCGCTGATTTAGGGTTCCGCTACGATCGTCGTCGCCTCGATTTGCCCGTGAGCGATCGTACCTTCAGTGTCGCGCGAATTGATGAAACCTTAGAGCGCAATCCCCGATATGCAGATCCATCCAGCGAAGCAGCAAGACGGGAGATGCTGATCGCTCCCGTCTTAATCAAGTTATGTAGAACTGATTGATGCGCGGCTCGATATCGAATATCCCATCACGGTTTCTAACTGGTCAAAGGGAGCGATCGACTATCGGGTGGTGACGAAAAACTCGATGGTAGTCGTGGAGGCAGAGCAAGCCGACTTGACCCATGGTTTTGTCCAACTTGCAGCAGCAATACTCCGGACAAAATTTGAGCAGGTTTTAAGCCTCAAACCCTGATTCAACCGTGGACGGGATCTTATTATCAAAGTCAGAGGCAAAGCTAACT
>JAYVFW010000262.1:0-4241 GCA_043772715.1 Phormidesmis sp.
TTGCTGAATGCAAGTATGAATCTGTCTATCGAGGCTGAATCCTTTCGCCCCCTAAATCCCCCAATTTTGGGGGACTTTAAGATTCTGGTTCCCCTCAAATCTTGGGGGCTAGGAGGCAATTCATATTTGCATTCAGCAACGCCTAAAACTGAACGTGATGTTTCAAAACATATTTAAACATTGCGAATGTTTATCGTTTGAAAACTTCCTCACAACTTCCTCATAGTCTAATTCTATGGTCAAGAATAACACAACAGTTACACAAGTTGTATCGCTAATAACAACTGTTTGTTAATAAGTTAGAAAGTTGAAAACGATGACTCCATGCCCTTGTTGTTCTAATTCAATGCTGCGACACGTTCGCCACGGATCGCTGTATTGGTTTTGCCGTACTTGCTGGTCGGAAATGCCAGATATTAACCACTCTATGAGTCGATCTATTCGCTCTGCGGCTTTACTAAATTTGAAGGCTCCAACCTATAGCTAAAGGGTGATTAGGCGATCGTTTCTTTCTCATCTGCTTCTCTTCTAGAAATGTTTAGAGGCTTGCGATGAAAAGTTTTGATTATGTGATTTTAGGTGCAGGACTGGGCGGACTCTCTGCCGCCGCCTGCTTATCTCGTCAGGGATATCGAGTCGCCGTACTCGAAAAACACTATTTGCCGGGGGGCTGTTGCCACACGTTTGACTATGGCGACTATCGCTTTTGTGCAGATGTACACTACATTTCGCAGTGCAGCCCCAATGGCACGATCGGGCGATTTCTAAACTATATAGATCGCGAGGTGTCCTTCAATTCCCTCGATCCTGACTGCATCGATCGGGTGATCACGCCAGAGGCAGACTTCAAAATTCCGTTAGGGTGGGAGACGTTTCGCGATCGGTTGATCGCGACGTTTCCAGAAGACGCGCAGCCGATTCGTCACTATTGTGATGAGATTAAGCATCTGCACCAAGAAATGCACGACCTAGTGCGAGATGTGCGTTGGTATGACCAAAAATGGTTAGATTGGCTAAAGCTGCCCAAATATTGGAACCTATTTGTCAAACGCAGTTGGACATTGCAAGATCTCTACGATCGAGTCGGACTGTCACCCAAAGTGCAGGCGGTGTTAGCAGGTCAAAGTGGTGACTATGCTCTGCCGCCGAACGAGATTGCTTTAATGACCCACACCTCGCTGGTTTGGGATTATTCCCAAGGGGCTTACTATCCCAAACATCACTTCAAACACTTTGTTGATACGATCGTCGATGCAATCACTGACAATGGCGGTATAGTGCAATTATCAACGCCTGTTGAGCATATTGAGGTCAGCGATCATCAGATTCAAAGCGTCACGTCAGACAATGAAATTTATCACGCAAGCAATGCTTATATTAGTGATTTAGATCCCAAGTTGACGGTTCAGTTAATGCACGGTTCTCAATCTCTGAGCGAACCAGAACAACATCGTCTAACTCATTACGAATATTCAGCGAGCGCATTCAATATTTATCTAGGTTTGGATCAGCGTTTCGATCCCAAAAGCTATGGAATTGGCAACTGGAACATCTGGTACTACCCAACCGGAGACTTGAACCAAGAATATGAACAACAGCTACGCGATAACTTAGACCACCCGTGGATCTTTATATCGTGCCCAACCACAAAATCTGATCAGCCAGGAATGGCTCCAGAAGGGCATCATGTTTTAGAAATCGCCACCGTGTGTTCTTATAAATCTTTCAAGCAACTGCATGAAACTGATCCTAAAGCTTACAAAGCTAAAAAGCGGCAGATCTATCAAAACGTCATGACTAGTGTGCGAGATTTGATTCCTGATATCGATCGCTACACTCGCATGAAGGTTTACGGCACACCCACCACCAGCGAATATTATCTGGGACAACCCCAAGGAAACATTTATGGTGCCAAGCTTGTGCCTTCTCAAGTCGGACTCAATCGCTTGGGCTATATGACCGAATTGCCCAACCTGTTTTTTGTGGGGGCAAGTGCGGGATATCCCAGTGTTCCGGGCGTGATTGGCAACGGCATGGACGTAGCCGAACTAGTGACAGGTCAGTCAGTTTGGGATCGAGCCAAATCGCCTGAGCTAGTGAAGGTTTAACTTACCCGTAAACTCTGCAAGGGGTTGCTTGATGCTAATCTGCACTGACTTTGCGCTGATGCAGCTCAGGCAACCTCCACCAAGGCACGTTTGGCTGCTCGTGGTGTTCTTCGTGGTAGCCAAAGTGATAACAGGTGACAAATGACCAAAAGGTAGACCAATTGCTGCTCTGGGCACGATTTTCGTTGAGATAACCGCCTTCAGGTTCGCGATGAGGCAAGTAGGTGCCAAAGAAAAACAGTTGCAAAGAACTGGCGATCGCAGGCGCAACCCAAAACCAGTTTAAATTCGCTTCTGGCACCTTTAGAACAAAGCTGATGATGTTATAAATTGCCATCAACCCAAACAACCGCACCCAACTCCAGTAGCGAAACATGAAATAGCCATACCAGGCAAAAAAGTTCTTAAACTTGCTGTTGTGAAAGTCTGGATCAATTTCACTTGCAGGCTGTTGATGATGTAGCCAATGGGTTCTGACCATCTTCTTATAATCAAACAGCGCATATACGAGCAATGCAAACGAGCCAATCGATTGATTGAGTTTTGGATTGCTAGGAGCAACTGCCCCGTGCATAGCATCGTGGGCAGTGATAAACAATCCGGTATATAGAAACGTTTGCCAAACGGTTGCCGCAATTCGCCACCCGATCGCAAGCTGAGAGATATCGATCGATAACAAAACAACCAAGCTGACAGCCCAAGTTCCGATAACGCCGAAGGCAACCAAAATTCCCCGATTGCGAGCTAAGATTCCTTCACCTCTTTTGACAGGGGTGTTAGAGACGTGCGCTGATGGCGCGAAAGTTTGGCTAAATTGAGTCACGCAGTTACTCCACAAGATGGCAAACGGATACGAAGGTTTGGTAACTCTGATATTAAAACGTTTACAAATTTTAACAAACGCTTCGTTACTATACACCTCTCTAGAGGCTTACAGCGATCGCTTGTAGATCATTAGCCGTTTCCGTCTAATCACTCAGCTACGATTTTTTGAACTCACCTATTCTTTTACAGCTTCCATACTATGGAGTTCATTGTTCCTCGCTATCCGTCTCTAGAACTAATCTATCTGCGGTTCTAAAGGCTGATATTTTATTGAGTTTGACAAATCCACTCCTTCAAAATGCACATTAGACCTCCTGCACGAATCCGGGAACGCCCCCTAAATCCCCCAATTCTGGGGGACTTTAAACTCCAGCTCCTCCAGAATTGGGGGTTAGGGGGCGAGATCGCAGGATAGTTTACGTCGGGAACTTTATTCGTGCAGGAGGTCTATTTTAAGGGAGAGCTACTTTCCAACACATTTACCAAGTTGGAGATTTGTGCCCCGAATATCCCACAAAAGTCAGACGACTTTCAAACGAGATCGAGCACACTAAAAGACAGTCCCCCTCAAACTGCAAAACTATGGCTCCCACCGTTTTGATCACAGGTGCCTCTCAAGGCATCGGCAGAGCAACCGCACTTTTGTTTGCCCGCAATGGCTACAATCTCGTCTTAGCCGCTCGCCAACCCGATCGTCTAGAAGCGTTTGCCCAAGAACTTAAAAGCCTCAGCTATTCAGCGATCGCGATTCCTACAGACGTTAGAGATCCTCAACAGGTCAAGAATCTAGTGCAGCAGGGACTGGCAGAATATGGCTCGATCGACGTGCTAATCAACAATGCTGGAATTTATGCGTCTGGCCCGGTTGATAGCTTCTCGTTAGAAGATTGGCATCAAACGATCGACACCAATCTCTGGGGTTATATTCACACCATTCATGAATTGTTACCCCATTTTATTGAGCGCAAAAGTGGCACGATCGTCAATCTCAATTCGATCGGCGGCAAAGTTCCTGTGCCTTATTTAGTTGCTTACAACACCAGCAAATTTGCCGTAACTGGCTTGACTCAATCGCTGCAATCAGAGCTTGCGCCCAAAGGAATTACCGTGTGTGGCATCTATCCCAACCTGATTAGAAGTAATTTAATGGAGCGGGCAATTTTTAGAGGCAAAACTGAGGACGATGCAACAGCGCGTCGTCAGCAGCTTGAGCAAGTTCTCAGCGTGCCAGTGATTGAAAAGCCCGATGATGTCGCCAAAGCTATTTGGGACGCTGTGGAACACAAACGCGCAGAAACGATCGTCGGC
>JAYVFW010000263.1:0-4238 GCA_043772715.1 Phormidesmis sp.
GGGCGAACAACCTTGCAATGACCGGAGTTATTTAATTCACGATCCTAAGAGTAAACAGGAAGACGATCGATACAATTAGCGTAGTGTCGAGATTGACTAGGAAGCGATTTATGAGTGAACTACTGGGAATCATTGAATTGGGACATCCCATTTTGCGTCAAATTGCACAGCCGATTTTGAACGTTCAGGATCAAGAAGTTCAGACGCTGATCGATGATTTGTTGTTGACCGTTAAACAGTCCAACGGAGTAGGCATCGCCGCCCCGCAAGTTGCGCGATCGTCTCAATTGATGATTGTTGCATCCCGTCCTAATCCTCGTTACCCGACTGCACCAGAGATGGAGCCGACTGCGATTTTGAATCCGCGCATTCTGTCGCACTCAACCGAGACAATAACCGGATGGGAAGGCTGTTTGAGCATTCCAGGGATTCGGGGGAAGGTGCCGAGATATCAGGCAGTCGAGATTGAATACACCGATCGCGCTGGCAAGCTACAAAAAATGGAAATGACCGATTTCGTTGCCCGAATTTTTCAGCACGAATTCGATCATTTCAATGGCGTGATGTTTCTCGATCGAGTCGAAACTATACAAGCGTTAGTGACCGAAAAAGAATATCAAAGACAACTAGCAGCGTTAACGAAAGAATAAATAGCGGGTACCAATTCCAAACAGAAAAATGCCGTAGAGTTTTTTCATCAGTTCACTGCTAATGAACGGTTGATTGGCGAATAGTGCGCCAAACAGATTGCCAACTAATAACCCTGCTGCGATCAAAACCGCATCTCGAACGTTGAGATTGCCATTGCGCTGGTAGACGATCGCGCCTAGAACTCCGATCGGAAGAATTTGAGCCGCGATCGAGGTTCCAGTTGCAAACTTTTGATCCATTCCCATTAACAACACCATTGCCGGAACCATAATCGCGCCGCCGCCGATGCCAAACAGTCCGCCAGCAATGCCAGCGACTAACCCAATCACCAATAGTTGAATGATCTCAGTAGACATTCGATCAGCTCCCTTCAACTGTGTTTAAAGACTTTATCGTAGAGCAACTTTTCTCAAAAAGGAGTCACCAAAGCTAGATTTTGCGATACCCGCTCAAAAACGATTGCGATAGATTGAATGATCGTGGGAGGAGGCACGGCAGTGCCCTGACGCAAAATCATGGCATCCCGCTGTGATTGCAAGCGTGACCCTCCGTGGGTCGGGTCGCTGAGATTGAGTTAATGTTAGTTCGACGAGTTTTTTCGCTTCGTTGTCGGTGGCTTCTGCGCCCTAAATCCCCCATTCGGAGGGACTTTGAACCGGGAATTTTGGCTTGAAGTCCCCCAAACTTAGGGGATTTAGGGGCGCGATGGACTGGTAACGAAGTCGTCTAATTCACGTTAAGGATTGTGAATTAAATAATTCCGGTCATTGCAAGATCTTCGCCCTCACCCCCAACCCCTCTCCCAACTTGGGAGAGAGGAGCAAGAGTCCGGTTCCCCTTCTCCCAACTTGGGAGAAGGGGTTAGGGGAGGGCTTCGCCCCACTTCGTGAGGAGGGCGAAGATCTCGGCATTAATAAATCCGCATTCCTAAGTTATTCAACATCGGCACTTACCGATATAGCCAAACTCTCAGCAGCGAAAGCAGTTGATCGGTGTCAACTGGCTTTGTGATGTAGTCAGAAGCGCCCGCCTCAATGCACTTTTCTCGATCGCCCTGCATCGCTTTTGCCGTCAGCGAAATGATTGGTAAAGCGCGAAAACGATTTTGCGATCGAATCGCACGAGTTGCCTCATAGCCATCCATTTCTGGCATCATCACATCCATCAACACAATATTGACATCAAGATTTTCTTCTAACGTGGTGATGCCATCCCTGCCGTTTTCAGCAAATACGACTTGCATCTGATAGCGCTCTAACAGACTGGTAATCGCAAAAATATTCCGCACATCATCATCGACAATCAGAACTTTTTTGCCCGTCAAAACTGAATCTGTTTGCCGTAAATCTTCTAAAATTTGACGCTTAGGTTGAGGTAAATTAGCCTGCACTCGATGCAGAAATAACGCTGTCTCGTCGAGTAATCGCTCTGGTGATCGCACGTCTTTGACAATGATCGTTTCGGCTAATCGCTTCAGTTGAGTCTCTTCTTGACGAGTCAACTCCTTGCCTGTGTAGACCACGATCGGAGGCTTCGATCGACCCGATTGCTGCCGAATCTGCTCCATTAGCTCAAAGCCATTCATGTCAGGCAAGCCCAGATCTAAAATAATGCAGTCAAAGTGCGTCGATCGCAGGGCTTCTAGCGCGTCTGCCCCTGAGCCAACGGCTGTGCTCTCAACGTCACCACTCCCAATCAGTTCGATAATGCTTTGAGCTTGCACCGCATCATCTTCGATCACCAAAAGGCGTTTAATCGGACGATCGACGAAATTCTTAATTTCCGATAGCGCTTCTGTTAACGACTCTGAAGAAATTGGCTTTTGCAAATAATCGATCGCGCCTAGCTGAAAGCCCCGCTGCAAACGATCGTCACTCGAAATAATATGAATCGGAATGTGACGAATATTTGGATCATGTTTGACGCGATCGAGCACCGTCCAGCCATCCATATCCGGCAGATGAATGTCAAGCAAAATCGCATCAGGAACAAACTGCCGCGCCAGATTCAAACCCGAACCGCCGCGCAGCGCCACCAAAACCTTAAAGCCTTGCTGTCTCGACAAATCGAGCAAAACGCGGGCGAAGTTAATATCATCTTCAATGATCAGCAGAACGCGATTTTCATCCCGCAGGCTGCTGAGATCGCCCGGTTGAATGATGTCTCGATCGTCCTCAACTTCGTTTGTAGACAGCGTAGTAGCCACTGGCTCGATAGCAGCCATTACCGATGGACTGACACGCACCGACGGCAAAACCTCTTCAGGGCGACTCATGTCTGTGACTGGTTTCTGATAAGTTTGGGGCAGATAAAGCGAGAACGTGCTGCCCTCTCCGGGACGGCTCACTACCTTGATCACACCGCCCAAAAGATAAGCCAATTCGCGGCTGATAGACAGCCCTAGCCCGGTGCCGCCATATTTACGGCTCGTCGTGCCATCGGCTTGCTGAAACGCTTCAAAAATCACCTGCTGTTGCTCGATCGGAATCCCAATTCCCGTGTCGGTGACTGAGAAGGCGATCGTCGGGTCTTCGGTTGGCGTGTAGTCTAACTTCATCTCTGCTGTGTGAATGCGAAGGACAATGCCGCCTCGTTCAGTAAATTTGAAGGCATTAGACAGCAGATTTTTGAGAATTTGTTGCAGACGCTTGGCATCGGTCGAAATGATCTGAGGTAGGGAAGCATCGAGTTCGATCACAAAGCTGAGTCCTTTAAACTGGGCAACTTGCTGAAATGTGCCCTCTAAAAAGCTTTTCAAGTCAACAAACAAGAGCCGATCGGGGTCGATCGACAACGTGCCCGATTCGATTTTTGCCAGATCTAAAATATCGTTGATTAATTCCAGCAGATCTCTTCCAGCAGAGTGAATAGTGCGGCTATATTCCACTTGCTTGCTGCTCAAATTGCCCTCAGAGTTTTCTTTTAGCAACTGTGCCAAAATCAGCAAACTATTCAACGGAGTTCGCAATTCGTGCGACATATTTGCTAAAAACTCTGACTTGTATCTTGACGACAGTGATAACTGTGCAGCTTTCTCTTCTAGCGCCTGTCTCGCCTCCTCAATCTCTTGATTTTTGTGTTCAACTTCCTGCTTTTGAACTTCGAGTAACTCTGCTTTTTCCTCTAATTCTTCGTTTAACTGCTGCAATTCTTCGTTTGATTGCTGTAATTCTTCCTGCTGTTGCTGCAACCTTATTTCTGATGCCTGAAGAACTCTTGCTTGTCCTTCTAACTGCTGATTGCTGACTTGCAGTTCTGCTTGTTGGGCTTGCAGTTCTTCGGCGAGTGTTTGAGTCTCTTCTAAAAGTTGTTGAGTTTGCATATCAGCCGCGATCGTGTTGAGCGCTACCCCGATCGTTTCACTCACTTCATCTAAAAAGGCTAGATGAGCATCAGTAAAACGCTGCAAAGATGCTAGTTCAATCACTGCAACGACCTGTTTTTCAAACATCACAGGCAACACAATTAAACTGCGTGGAGACACACTGCCTAACGCTGAATGAATGTGAAAATAATCACTGGGGACATTGTTCAACACAATGGTGCGTTTTTCGAGGGCACACTGTCCGACTAACCCTTCACCTAAC
>JAYVFW010000264.1:0-12869 GCA_043772715.1 Phormidesmis sp.
TAACACCGGAAGTGACGGCTTCGGTCGCAGGTTATCCCTTTATCCTGGATGCCCTATCTGCCTTGAATACCGTTTAAATTGGTATCAGAATTACGTTCCACCCACTCTCCTGTCCACGATAATGAGAACAAGTAGAGGACTTTGCGATGATTGCCACAACTCAACCTCAAAAGATGTCGATCGAGGAGTACCTGGAATGGGAACCTCGCCAAGAAACACGCTATGAATACGTTTACGGCGAAGTTCTTGCCATGACAGGCGGAACCATTCCTCACAATGACATTGCCCTAAATTTTTATCGAGCTTTATATCCTCATATCCGTGCTAGAGGCTGTCGTGTCAACGTTTCAGATGTAAAACTCCAAGTTAGTGAATCCAGTCCCTATTACTATCCCGATTTGATTGTGAGTTGCGATGCTCGTGACCTCAACGCTCGTAAATTTATTCAATACCCTAAGCTCATTGTCGAAGTTCTTTCCCCCGGCACTGAAGGCTACGATCGCGGCGGAAAGTTCACAGCCTATCGCAATATGCCAACGTTGCAGGAATATGTGCTTGTAGACTCTGAAAAGGTTAGCGTCGAATGTTATCGGCGCAGTGAAGGGCGGATGTGGCTCTACACACCTTATACGCCAGGTGACATCCTCACCCTAGAAAGCATTGCCTGGGAAGGCGCGATTGAACTGCTTTACGAGGATGTACAGTTCTTTTCAGAATAAATAGGACTTACGCAAACCTCGGAGGTTTTAACCAAGAATTAATCATCGTGACCGACAGTGGCTTAAACCTCGGAGGTTTTGGTCAACAGAGCCACGCAGACCCTAGTTAAGTCGTCCAATCAACCACTCGTTGTCCTAAGATTTGAATGAGTCCGATCGCCCCTTGAATAATTGGAAACCCGATTAAGCAAATAAACGCGGCTTGACGAGTGCGAATATCAAGCGCTTGACGAACCGCGACGATCACGGCAAGCAAACTCCAGACCGCCAGCACAAACTGAATCGGTCTTCCTAACAAAGGAATTAACGTCAAAAAATTTAACACTTGAGGCGCATAGGCAAAGCCGATCGGACTGAGCAAATCGCTATAACTAGGGTCGATCGGTTTGAGCCATTGTCCCACTTTCCAGATCGTAAACGCCCAAAAATAGTAGCCCACCACAATGCTCAAGCCATCAAACAAAAGCGCTACAAAAAGCACCGGAACTGGGACTCGATTAATCAGCAAAATCACCGCACTTCCAAGCGTGTGGGAGACGGCTGCAAGCAGCACGATCGTCAGCGCCAAGCGGCGATTTTTGGGCGTGTTGTGGGCGTTTTCATAGAAATCAGCTCCTAACAGCAGGGCGTTGGTTAACGTCCTCCAAAATCCTGGTTGTAACGCTTGATGTCTCACGCTAGTATTCCTGATTACTTTGCAGCAATACTCTACTCTAGAAGAGGTATCTGAGTGAAATGCTTGAATTTGTTGAGCGAATTTTACAACGGATGCGAGGGGACACCTTAAAGCTGTTCATTCTTGCCGGAGTCTTGCTGCTGATTTGGGGCACCATCGCCCCGATCGGGACGATGGTTTGGTGGCTCAGTCAAAGTGCTGGAAGTTTGGGCTTAAAAAAGCAGGAGCCGAAGCGACTGCAATCTAACAATTTGTCGGGTGCAAAATCGGCGATCGATTGCTATATTGTCTATTTGCCAGGAGTCGGCGATTTCTCATCTGACCAGCTATCGTCAGGCGAAGAATTTTTCTTAAATCGTCTAGAACAACTTCACCCAAATTGTGTGACAGTTCGCGATGTTTTTCCTTATTCAGTCGCCAGCAAAGATTTAGGCGGAGAACGTCTGCTCGCTCCTCTCTGGCAAGCGGCTGAAAAAGCAGATGGCTGGTTTAAAAATGCGGATATCCTGATTAAGATTCGCAACCTCTGGCGATTTGCGATTTCGGCAGACGATCGCTATGGCACCGTTTATGGGCAGGGAATCGCCGCAGCAATCGTTGAGCGCATGAACGCTGTTCATCCAATTCCGCAGTCGCCGCGGCAGCCGATTCAGTTAATTTTGCTGGGCACAAGTGGCGGAGTGCAAGTGGCGCTGGGGGCAGTTCCCTATCTGCACGATCGTCTTCCGATGCAGCTAACGGTGGTGTCAGCCGGAGGCGCATTTGACGGAGAGGCTGGCTTTAACACCGCAGAGCAGGTTTATCACCTCAAAGGTCAGCGCGACTGGGTTGAAGACATTCCTCGCATCGTGTTTTCTTCGCGCTGGGGTTGGACGGTTGGCTCACCCTTTAACCAGGCAAAACAGCAGGGACGCTATCACTTTTTAGAGAGTGGACCTCAGACTCACGATGGTGATCAGGGCTATTTTGGTCAAGCGATCGTCAACGGCACCAAAATGACCTACGTGCAGTTAACGCTTCAAAAAGTGAATCAGCTTCCAATCTGGTCAAAAAATAAACAGACTAAACAGAATTAGCGACTCGCCCACGATTTCGTCAACGTGATCACGCGCTCAAACCCAGGTTGCCGCTCTGGATGTTGCGTATACCACCACGCCCACGCAATCAACACTGCTTGAAATGGGAGCCTCACCCAATATAAAATTGGCTGATCAGGAACGCCTTCGATCGCGATCTGATTAACCGCCATATTAATGTTGGCAGGAAACACCGCAACGAATAGCGCGATCAATCCCCAAGCCGCTGCCACACTCACTGCTGGAATCAGTAAACCAATTCCGCCCAGAATCTCAAAGAAGCCGCTAATGTACACGAGCGTGAGTGGATTGGGAAGCTGTGGCGGCACAATGCGAACAAACGGGATCGGCGCTACAAAATGAGTGATTCCTACAACAATAATTGAGACAGAGAGAATTACTCGTAGAATCTCTTTGCGTCGATTAGAAGCAGCGCTTAAAGTCATAAATTATAAAAACACATTTTTGGTAATATTTTTTAGAATCATCAATTAAACAAAACCGAAATCCGCGTATGGACATGGCACTGCCGTGTCCCATAACTATCGCAAGCACCAACACTATTTAATTCACCTTCCACAATAGCGATCGTTACCCCAAAAATCTTCTAGCTTCCGACAGGTTTGTGGCATCTATCATCAGACGTGTTCGATCTGATAGTAGATGCTCAACCTCTAGATAGAGATGTTAATGATCACTTCGTTTCACTATCATCATAATATTAAATTAATTTGCAGTGAAAGTAGTTAATAGCGCTCGACCTTTATTAGAGACTCAGCCTCATCCTTTGTCTATTTCTAAACTCTTGATACGATCAGCCGAAATCGCCGATTACGCCGCCAAAAATGCGGCAAAAATCGATCATGTGGGCGCATTTCCGTGTCGAGAGTTTGAGCAAATTGCCGCAGCGGGTTTGCTATCAGCCCCGCTCGATCGGCGATTAGGCGGACATGGTTTAGGCATTGAGACCAGTGTGACTCGTGAGCTACTGCAAATTCTCAAGCAGTTTGGGCGCGGCAATCTAGCCATCGGGCGAATTTTTGAAGGACACGTTAACGCCTTGCAACTAATTCAATCCTTTGGGACACAGGCTCAAGTTGAAGCTTATGCCCGCGATGCCCGCGATCGTCAAAAAATCTTTGGAGTCTGGAACGCCGAAGCCGCTGATGGTGTAAAAATAATTCCGCTGGCAAATGGGCGCTATCAGCTAGAAGGCTGCAAAACCTTTGCATCGGGGTCAGGTTATGTCGATCGACCGTTTGTCAACGGCACGTTACCCGATGGTCGCTGGCAAATGTGCATCGTGCCAATGGATCAAGTACTGACGGTCAGCGACCCATCTTGGTGGCAACCGTCAGGAATGCGGGCCACCGCCAGTTATAAAGTCGATTTTAGCGGCGTTGAGCTAGATGCCAGTGCTTTGATTGGTCAACCCGATGATTATTATCGGCAGCCCTGGTTATCGGTGGGTGTGATTCGCTTTGCGGCGGTGCAGCTAGGAGGAGCCGAAGCGCTGTTTGATGAAACCCGCAAATTTCTACAGAGTTTGGGACGCACTCAAGACCCTTATCAAGCCGAACGGTTGGGAAAAATCGCGATCGCGATCGAAAGTGGCAATCTTTGGCTCAAGGGTGCCGCAGAGTTTGTAGCCGCCTATGCGCCTATTTTTGCAGGTTCTCCAACCGTGCCACACCCGCAAGCCGAGCAATTGGTGGCTTACGCCAATATGGTGCGATCGGCGATCGAGCAAATTTGCATGGAGGTGATTCAAGCCTGTGAGCGATCAGTAGGAACGCGCGGCTTGTTGCCGCCTACTCCGATCGAGCGAATCATTCGCGATTTAACGCTATATTTGCGCCAACCTGCCTTTGATGCCGCTTTTGCCAACGTTGGACACTACGTATTGACTCAACAGACCGCGGCTGAACGTTTGTGGTCTTATGATTAAACAGGCGGTTGGTGTATCCCTGGTTAACGATTCCATGAGACTGCCGTTTCGATCGTTGACTTTGCAAGAGTCAGTCTTGATAGTCGCGCCTCACCCCGACGATGAAACGCTGGGCTGTGGCAGTGCGATCGCGTTACTGCGTTCACACAATTGTCCGGTGTCGGCGCTGGTGATCAGTGATGGCACTCAGTCTCATCCGCGATCGCGAAATATCCGGCTCCAGTTTTGCAGCAGTTACGCCAGCAAGAAACGCTGGATGCTCTAATCACGCTAGGAGTCGATCAGTCTGCTGTCGCCTTTTTGGGGTTGCCAGATGGTGCAGTTTCGACTTTGGCGGGCTTAGAACAACATCAGGCAGAATGTGGGGCTTATCTAAAAGCGATCGCGCCTAAAACGATCTTTCTGCCTTGGCGGCATGATCCGCACCCAGACCATCGTGCGACTTGGCAACTCATTCACAGCGCAATTACTTATCTGCGGTTTACCCCTCGCTTGATCGAATATCCGATTTGGGATTGGGACTCAGAGCAGAGCGTCAGTTTGCCTGATTCTGCTCAGACCACAGGTTGGCGATTGGATATTAAATCCGTCGTGTCGCTCAAGCAACGCGCGATCGCCGCTTATCGATCGCAAGTCACTGATCTGATTGATGACGACCCCGCAGGCTTTCGGTTGACCCCTGAAATGTTGGCAAATTTTACGCGCCCTTGGGAAGTCTATTTTGAGGAAATCAAATGAATCCACTCCAGCCCAACTCTCTGCCGCCCAGCTATTTTGACGATCTTTATCGGGCTGATCCTGACCCGTGGAAGTTTGAAACCAGCGACTATGAAACCGCTAAATATGCGGCTACGATCGCGGCACTTCCCAAACCGCAATATCAGTCAGCTTTAGAAATTGGTGGCTCAATCGGAGTCTTAACCGAATTGTTAGCTGATCGCTGTGAGGCGTTGCTGTCGATCGACGTGTCTCAACTTGCCCAAGATCAAGCAATTCAGCGCTGTCAGCAGTTGCCTCATGTTGACTTTCAAATCATGCGAATACCTAAGCAGTTTCCTGATCGAATGTTCGATCTAATCCTCATCTCAGAAGTCGGTTATTACTGGAGTTGGGAGGATTTGCGATCGGCGCAGCAGGGTCTTCTCGATCGTTTGCAGCCAGGAGGTCATCTGCTTTTGGTGCATTGGACGCTCTACGCAAAAGACTATCCATTAAGCGGCGATGAAGTCCATGATGCGTTTCTGGAATGGTCACCTACACATCTCCGACCTTTAGCAGCACGGCGCGAAGAACAATATCGGCTTGACTTATTTGAGCGAGTTCGATCGCCAAATTAGCCCTTCGTCAATCTGATTATCCTTCACAAGACAGATTTAAACCAAACGCAAACTCTGCACAATTATCTTTAACAAGAGTCTTGAAGTTCTCAAGTTTTAATGAACATAGCTCACTCATTTTTCAGGAGACGGAGCAGAGATCGCGATGCAAAGTAACCGATTGCAGATCATCCTTAATCCATCGGTTTCGGCATCCGAAGATTTCTCTCAGCCCCTCGTTCAGACTGTGATCGCGGCTAGTTGCGAGGTTTGTGTGATTGTCCCAGTTCGCAATGAAGCGGCAACGCTAGAAACAACGCTAGCGGCATTAGCAAATCAAATTGACTTAAATGCTAAACCTCTAAACCTGAATCGCTACGAAATCATTCTGTTGGCAAATAACTGTAGCGATCGTTCTGTGGCGATCGCCCATCAGTTTGCCAACGTGCATCCCGACTTAAAGCTGCATATCGTTGAAAAGACCCTGCCGATCGCCGACGCGCATATTGGTCGAGTGCGGCAGATGTTGATGAATGAAGCCTATCGCCGTCTCAGTGAGTTAGGGCACAAGCGCAGCGTGATTGCCTCCACCGATGGCGACTCTCAGGTTAGCCCAACTTGGATCGCCGCAATCTTGCACGAGATCGCTCAGGGTGCCGATGCCGTCGGTGGAAGAATTGTGCTTGATCCTTCAGGTCTTGCCTGTCTGAGTGCCCATGCGAGAGCGTGTCACCTGCGTGAAGTGGGCTACCGATCGCTGATTGCAGAATTAGAAAGCTATCTCGACCCTGATCCTCATAATCCATTTCCGCGTCACTACCAAAATTATGGGGCAAGTCTAGCAGTTACCGCTGAGATCTATGCTCAGGCGGGAGGGCTGCCGCTCGTACGATCGCCCGAAGATGTGGCACTCTACCAAGCTCTGCTGCGGGTCAATGCTCGGTTTCGTCATAGCCCGACCGTGCGCGTGGTGACATCGGCACGACAAACCGGACGCACCCAAATGGGACTCGCTAATCAACTGAGTGAATGGACTGCGATGGGACAACAGCCATTTTTGGTCGAATCAATAGAGGCGATCGTGATTCGGCTCCGCGCCCGTCAACAGTTGAGAAATCTTTGGTTGCAAATTCTCAACGGCTATCAGCCCGCATTGATGTCGGTTGAGTTAATCGCTAGCGCCTTGAAAATCTCAACGCAGTGGTTAATGCAAGCGCTATCGCAGCCCCAAACCTTTGGATTGCTGTTTGAACGAGTCGAACAACGTCAGCAAGAAGAGGGCGTTTGGTCAAAATGCTGGGACTCGATCGAGATCAGACAGGCGATTCAAGAATTGCGTTTGTGTTTAGAGCCGTTAAGATCAGCAGGCGCGAGTCTAAACTCTGAATTCGCTGCGATCACAATTCGCGCACAAGCTTCTGCATCTGAGAGCGCATGATGGTGCAACAGATCAATCTCCAGTCGATGACAAACATCAGGCAGTTTAGTGGGATAAATCTGCCAGGTTTTACGAGCAAGCTGCACTGTGCAGACAAAGGGTTGAGCCGGGTGAGAAATGCCATAGGCATCACAGCAGGCGTAAAGCACACCGCGATCGAAGCTAGCATTATGAGCCGCAATAAAGTCAACCCCTTGAATTAAGGCACTCAGCGTCTCCCACAACTCGCCAAAGTTTGGCTGCTCGGCAACATCGCGCCAGTGAATGCCGTGAATGTGAGTAAACCTGAAAGCTTGGCGAGGCGGACGAATCAGTGCATGAACCCGTTTGACAATTTGATTATTTTCTACGCGAATTAGCCCGATCGAGCAAGCACTATCTCGCCCGTGATCAGCCGTCTCAAAATCTAATGCCACAAATGGTTTCATTTGCTGCTTAACACGCGCCATACGATAAAAAGCATAAACGACAGATAGCTAAATACAATCACCCACTCTAGCCAATTGGCTGGGAGTATTGCAAAAATTTCATCCATGATTTGAACTTTACCTGATTCGCGATCGATTTTATTCTACTTATCCATTGTGTTATTACCTTACTGGTAACTCACCGATAGTTTAAATCTTTGTGAACCAGTTCGTATCAACTTCTACTGACTCGATCATTGTTATTCTGACACCAAGCCCTAACTCTTTCAATCTTTGAACTAACTGTTCTCCATCAATTAAATCAATTGGAGGTGCGCCATCTCGCGTTGCTTCTTTAAGTGCGTCTCTGGTAAACGTTCCCGTTGTGATAAACAACCCTTTGTCTGTGCGTCCTTGCATTGCACCCCGGAAATCTCGAATTTGACCTGCCGACACAGAGCCTTGATAGCGCTTGCACTGAAACAAAACGTGAAAACTTAGAAATCCATTAATACGAGCAATTCCCACGCCATCAATCCCACCGTCTCCTGATTTGCCCGTGACTTGCACTTGAATAAAACCAGATTCACGCAGTAGACGTTGTGCTAATCGCTCAAAGGCGGCAGGATCAAGTGAAAGCAGCACTTTATGAAGTTGTTGATGCCAAGTGAGTTCCTCCAACGTTTCGGATTCAACTGTTTCATCGGTTGAGTCTAATTGAGTTGCCTTGTTTTTGCCAGCATCCCGAACTGCTTTAACAATCTCCTTTGCATCAAGGTCGTCAAGATTGATAGAGGTCGAAACTAAAGACCAAACTCCCCGTGTCGAATTTTGCAACAATCCATACTTTTTGAGGTAAGTCCGACTCCAAGCCAGTCGGTATTCAACCTCAGTTTGCGAGGTGCTTCCGTGTAAAATCTCTAACACCTTGTCCGGCAAATTGAGAAGTTGCACTACTTTGTCATAAATCTCTTCAGTGGCACCAGAACCCCCTAAAATCTGTAGAGCCTGGATCGTCGGTAAAAGCATTGAGTCGAAGGTGGGCACTGAAGAGGCGGATCGCTTCATGAGAAAAATGGTTTAGTCGATTTGTAGAAACATTGTGCCAACTATAAGTCGATACTCAAAATTCGTAGCAATTTTGCAATCGACCTGACGAGAAAAAGCTGACTGGGCATCTCACTGATAACTCTTAAGCCACTACCACAATGGTATTCATCTCGCTGGCGCGAACTGTAGCTCATGCTTGATTACGAATTCGTTCCTGAAGACGAGCTACCATTTCTGAACTCAGTTCTGCTTCTGGCTCAACTCGTTCACGTTCCGCCAAAATTGAATCGATCGCCGTGGAAGATGCTTGCCCCAACTTCTGTATCAATGCCTTGAACACTCGTTGCTGCTCTTCAACTTCTGCTTCAGAAACAGCTTGAACTGAATAAGCCAAAGACACCTGACGAGTCAAAGCATAAACAATATACTGATTCAACGATACTCCTTCACTTTCAGCAAGACGAGTGAGTTGTTGATGGAGTGTTTCAGGTAATCGTACTGTTAATCGGCTCATAGTTGGCTTCCTCCTGATGTTAATTCGACGACGAATTGTATGGGTGTTACTACCCGTATACCCAGTGACTCTGTTGCACTCCGAAAATCTCGAACATTTGATGTGACGACTATTGCTCCTGCATTCATCGCACAATCAATGACCAAATCATCGCCCGGATCGGGTGAAGTCGGTCGCCACGAGAAGTAAATCGGCGTAAAGTGAGCCGCATTGAGAAGCGACCCTAATACAGGCTGCAATTGACTCCAACGGACTTCTGAGAGTTTGCGAGACAACACATCCTCGTATTCATAGGCGAGGGCATTAGAAACGTAAACTTCTATCAAACCAGCCAACCAAGCATCAATAATGAGACCCGCAGCCCCACCTTGTTTAGTTAAGCCTTCAAACACAACATTGGTATCAATGACAACTCGAAGGAATAGTACAGCAGGCATAACACCATTATAGCACCATATGCGGTGTCGCTCTACACGACGTACCGTAGTTTTGAGCGTTTACAGGACTTTACCTGATTTGCGATCGATTTTATTCTACTTAGCAAGCTCAACCATTCTCGCGGACTGCCGACTTTCAAATGACACGAGGAATCATTCAAATTCTAGAAAACGATGGCAATGTTGATGATCTGATCGCTTTTATGATGGATAGAAACCTTCCAGTTGATGAGATTGAAGCTCAAAAGCTGGCTGAAGAACTTTTGCAAAACCGTCTTGCTCAAGAGTAGTCGGGCTTGCGAGTTTGGCGATTTTCAAACTCCCGATGATTTGGCTCATCGATCGCTTCAGGTGATCAAACAACTCACCATCAATCCTAAATCCATCCTAGAGCCAACTTGTGGGCGCGGCTCATTTCTGCTGGCGGCGATCGCAGCGTTTCCTACTGCTCAACAATGTGTGGGGGTTGAGATCAATAAAACTCATTTAGAAGCATTACAGCAGCGACTCGTTGTCAATGGAAAAGATCTTTCCGTTCAAACACTACACGCTGACTTCTTTCAGATGGACTGGTCTAAAATTTTAAGTCAGTTGCCTGAACCAATTTTAGTGATTGGCAATCCGCCTTGGGTCACGAACTCGATGCTGGGAGGACTTCAAAGCTCTAACCTTCCAAAGAAGTCAAATTTTCAGAGCTTGAATGGACTGGATGCCCTCACAGGCAAGAGCAATTTTGACATTTCAGAATGGATGTTACTTCAGCATCTTGAATGGTTCAAACAGCGAACTGGAGTAATGGCAATGCTCTGCAAAGCATCAGTAGCGCGTAAGGTGTTGGTCTATGCTTGGAAGCGTCGAAAATATTTACTCGTCACACAACACATCGTTGGGGAAGATACGGCTCACATTGAGTATGATGCTCCTACAACATGGCGATATCTTCAAGACAATGCCGATGTTCCTGCAAAACGGGGCAGTTCAATCTACCAAAATCGTCCACCTTTCTCAATTTTTGGGGTTGGTTATTACACCTTCTCTCCTTGGAAGGTCGCAATTTCAGGATTCTATAAAAAAGTAGTGTTCACTGCCATTCGCTCAGTTGACGACCGACCTGCCGTATTTGATGACACGGTTTATTTTTTGTCATGCGGATCTGAAAATGAGGCGGTGTTTCTCACTGAGATCCTTAACTCCTCGATCGCGACAGAATTTCTGAGTTCCATGATCTTCTGGAATGATAAACGACCGATCACGATCGACTTACTAAAACGATTGAACATTGAGGCTCTTGCAAGAGAGCTTGGGCGAGAGAATGAGTATGTTTCTTTTGTACAAAAGATCCCAGAGAAACGTACCAAAACTCGCACGAGATTCGTCAAGGTTTCAACTGATTGTTGATTTTGTTCGTTAGTGTCGATCGTAACCCGCAATTTGTCTGACAAACTCGATCGGTTGCAATAACGCAGAATTTTGCCCATCGGTTTTGTGCGTCTAGTGAGCCGTTGATTCGTTTAAGTTACCGGATGTGTCAGAAGCTGCCAGATTGTTGAATAAGGTTGTACTCGCTTCATTTAACCCAACCGGTTTCACCTCGGTTCCGTTGCGACGAAACTGAAGGACGACTTTATTGATCGCGTTAACAGCAGATTGATCCCAGAGATGAGCGGCAGAGAAATCGATCGCAACAGACTTTAATCCTTCTTTGAAGTTAAACGCGGCTAGAAACTCGTCGATCGAGACAAAAAACAATTGTCCTGCAACGCTATAGGTGCGGTGTGTGCCGTCAAAACTCAAACTAGAATCAACAAAAATAACCTTAGCAATTTTACGCGAAAAGAAGAGCGTGCTTAAAACAACCCCAACGCCAACGCCGATCGCTAAGTTGTGAGTCAAGAAAGTCATCAAAACTGTTGTGAGCATCACGACTGTTTCGCTGCGAGGAACCCGCGAAATCAACTTTAGAGATGACCAGCTAAATGTTTCGATCGACACCATAATCATTACTGCAACCAGTGCCGCCATCGGAATTTGCTTGACCCAATCTCCCATAACTAGAATGAAGAACAGCAGAAAACCGCCCGAACACAGCGTCGAAAGTCGCCCCCGCCCTCCCGATTGAAAGTTAATTACTGATTGCCCAATCAAGGCACAGCCTGCCATCCCGCCGAAGAAGCCTGTGACAATGTTGGCGATGCCCTGTCCTTTAGCTTCTCTGTTTTTGTTGCTGGGAGTATCGGTGAGTTCATCTAGCAAGGCAGCGGTCAGGAGAGATTCGAGCAGCCCCACGATCGCCAACGTCAGCGAATATGGAAAGATAATTTGCAGCGTCTCCGCATTCAGCGGCACGTTTGGCACGATGAAAAATGGCAGTGTTGTCGGCAATTCGCCCATAGTGCCCACCGTGGGAACATCAATTTTGGCAATGATTACAACTGCCGTCATCACCACGATCGCAACTAATGAAGACGGAATGGCTTTTGTAAATCTAGGCAACGTGTAGATGATGGAAAACGCGATCACGACGATCGGATATACAGCTAGAGGAACATTTGTAAGCTGCGGCAGTTGTGCCACAAAAATCAGAACTGCCAGTGCATTCACAAATCCCAGCATGACCGCATGGGGCACATACTTCATCTGGCGACCTAGCTTCAACACACCAAACAAGACCTGCAATACTCCAGTAAGAACTGTGGCTGCAAGTAGATATTGCAGCCCGTGATCTTTGACGAGATGAATCATCAGCAGTGACATTGATCCCGTTGCGGCTGAAATCAAGCCAGGTCGCCCCCCAACGATCGCGGTGATGACCGCGATGATCGATGCAGCATACAACCCCACTTTTGGGTCAACGCCAGCGATAATCGAGAACGCGATCGCTTCTGGAATCAATGCCAGCGCTACTGCTGTTCCTGATAAAACATCTGCTCTCACGTTTGAGAACCATTCCTGTTTCAGGGCTTGGGGATTCAACTTCATCTACTTTCCTTGTGCATGACTAAATTGAGACATCGCCTTTTCAGTATTTTACCCGTGTTCATTGCCAGGTAGTTCTACATTTTTCAATACTCTTGCTGGGTTGCCGACCACAACTGTTCTAGGGGCAACACTTTTAGTCACCACCGCACCTGCGCCAACAATGGCATCATCTCCGATCGTGACTCCTGGCAAAATGATTGCTCCCATTCCAATCCAGACGTTTTGCCCAATGACTACAAGCCGATAGATCAGCGGGTCAGCTAGACGATTAGCGGAATTGTTGGGATGAGTGATGCTGCTAATTGAGCA
>JAYVFW010000265.1:0-4237 GCA_043772715.1 Phormidesmis sp.
GTTACCGTATCCTCATCAAACACGGCGGAAACGTCAACAAACTCAATTCCGTGCTTGTGAAGATTGGCAAGACGCTTTTCTTCATCCCATTCAAGCTCCATTGCCGGACGATCGCTCCAATTCTCTTAATGTAGCTACATTTTGTCGTTACACTTTACTCTGATAACGATTCAACATCATCCACGATCGCCCCAACGCTCCCCATCGAATGCGACAATAAGTCCGTCCCTTGTCGATAAACTCTCATGTGGCGTGTCATCGTTTACTGTTCTGCTGATAGCTGGAGCGTTCATGCCAAAACTTTTAACGCCATTGCCGCAAAATATCAAACCAAACCGCTTTCTAGCAAAAAGATGAAAGACGATGAGCGGCGAATTATGGAATTTCAGGTAGAAGACGTGAATGATGCGGAGTCTTTTCAAGATGAGTGCATGACGATCGCAGGGTTTACCGCGCAGTTTGAGTCTTTGTAGTTGAGCGATCGTCTGTGTGAATTCAAGATAAAACGCCCGGCTAGTGCAAATTTATGGGAGAAGTAAGTTTTACTAGGCAAAGGGTTTCCAAAAAGTTTCATGGCAAAGCAGCGATCGGATCTCAAAATTCTCCTTTTACAAATTCGTAGCGACACGATCACTCGGCTAGAAGAGTTAGACGAATTTGTGCGCTATGGTCGCTTAGAGGCGCATCAGTTTTCAGTGCTGGATGTCTTTGCCACGCCTGACTTTAGCCCGACTCAAATCGATGGCTACGACGCTCTATTTATCGGCGGTTCTAGTGATGCCTCGGTCACTCAACCCGCGCTATATCCTTTTGTCGAGCCGACTAAAAAGCTGATCGTTCACTGTCTCAACGAAAGCATTCCCGTCTTTGCCTCCTGCTTTGGGTTTCAGGCGGCGGTCGAAGCGTTGGGGGGTAGTGTGATTGTCGATAAACCCAATATGGAGATGGGCACTTATCCGCTTTGGTTGACTGAAAATGCCGCGAGTGATTTGCTCTTTCACGATGTTCCTGACGGATTCTTAGCCGTTTCTGGACACAAAGAACGGGCGGTCTTAATGCCCGAAGAGGCAATTTTGTTGGCGTATTCTGATCTCTGCCCGTTTCACGCTTTCAAGATTGCTAATAAACCGTTTTACGGCTTCCAGTTTCACCCCGAAGTCGATGCCAAAGATCTAGCCGTTCGCATTAGTCGCTATCAAGATCGATATTTAGACGATCGGGATCTGCTCGATCGCATCTTAAATCAGTTGCAAAACACGCCGATCGCCAACCAACTGATCGAAAAGTTTGTCGATCGCATTTTGTTGAAGTAACGTGAATTCAACGAGATTCCTCGCTGCGGTTGCACCTCTGGAACACCCCCCAAATCCCCCACCAGTGAGGGACTTTGAACTAAAAATCGGGACCGAAGTCCCCCAGAATGGGAGATTTAGGGGGCACAAGCCCTCTACAATGAAGCGAACAACCTCATCGAACTGACGTTAAAGTAAGTCTAAAATCTCTTGGGCGGCACGATCGCACACCCCCACTTCTCCCACGGCGTGACGCATTTCTTGATAATCTGCCAGCATTTTTTGGCGGCGATCGGGCTGAAGCAGGGCGATCGCTTCCTGAACAATATTTTCCACGGTTGCTTCGTCTTGCAGAAATTCGGGGACAACTGGCTTCATTTCTACTAAATTGGGCGGCGACATAAAGGGAATCGAAACCTTGAGAATTTTTTGAGCAATCCAGGCAGTGACGCGATTGACGCGATAAAGCACCACTTGTGGCACATCCAACAATGCCATTTCAAGATTGACGGTGCCCGATTTTGTGATTGCCAAATCTGCGGCAGCGATCGCTTGCAGAGTCGTCTCTCCTTTATTGCTGTCTAACAAAGTCGCCCGCAATCCGTATTCTGTGATCGCTTGCTCAATCGCCCAGCGATATTTCTCTAACGCTAGCGGAATCCAAAAATGGACTTTGGGCAGCTTTTTTTGAATTTGCTGCGCCGCTTCAAAAATTACAGGCATTAGGTACTTTAACTCCTGCTGACGAGATGCAGGCAACAGCACGATCGCCGTTTGGTCTGACGGAATGCCGAGAGCCGATCGCGCCTCGTCTCGACTCGGAGCCGCTTGCACTCGATCGACTAATGGATGTCCAACCCAGGTAGCTTTTCCACCTTTGCGTTTGAAATAGTTGGCTTCTTCTTGAAAGATTGCCAGAATTTTGCTGGTCGCGCCGATAATGCGATCGGTGTTGTAAGAACTCGCTGACCACACCCACTCTTGAGGCGCAATGAAATAAACCACAGGCACTTGAGGCAAATGCTTGGGCAAATAACTACAAAACGCCACATTGGGACTCATGTAGTCAATCAACACCACCACGTCAGGCGGATGGATCTTGAGGTATTGCTTGGCTTGGTGCTGCACCTTTAAAGTTGGCACTACATAGGGCAAAGATTCGAGCAACCCGATCGAGCCAATCTCGCTAGTGTGTCCGAGCAGTTTTGCTCCGGCTTCCTCCATGCGATCGCCGCCCAACGCCAAAATTTCTAACTCAATTCCAAGTGTTTGCGCTCGTCGCTGCAACGCTTGAATCAGCAGAGCGCCCTGAAGATCGCCAGAAACTTCTCCGGTGCTGATGAAAACGCGGACGGGTTTTGAATGTTCAGTCGTCATTCCTGATCCCTCGTGCGTTTTCCGGGCGTTAGCCCCCTTCTTCCAGGCATGAGAGATTGACGAATAAATCGCTGTAGGTGCTGCAAATGCGCGTTTTCGGGAAGTAATTCTAGCTGCTCGATCGCTTCATTCAGCGTCAAGCCCGAACGGTAGATTAACCGAAACGCCTTCTTTAACACCTGCATCGTCTGCCCGTCATGCTCATCTGCCAACCCCGATCGCTGCAATCCAATCAGATTCAGCGATCGCACCCGTGAGGGATTGCCCTCCACAGTCATGTAAGGCGGAACGTCGCGATCGATGCGAGCCATACCGCCGACCATGGCGTGTCGCCCAATGTGCACAAACTGATGAACGCCCAGCACACCACTCAATCGCGCTCGTGACTCAATGTGAACGTGACCCGCCAAAGCCACCGCATTTGAGATGATTACCTGATCCTCGATCGAGCAATTGTGCCCGACGTGAACATTTGCCATCAGCATATTGCCATTGCCAATCGTCGTGACTTCACCCGCAAACGTGGCACGATGAATCGTTACAAACTCCCGAATCTGGTTATCGTCGCCAATTTTAACCAGACTGACCGCTCCGTCATATTTCAGGTCTTGCGGCTCTAGCCCAATCACCGCCCCCGGAAAGATGTGATTGCGATCGCCAATCTCGGTGCGCCCCTCTAGCACCACATGATGACCCACAAGACTTCCGGCTCCCACCGTCACCTTTTCCCCAATCACCACATAAGCCCCCACCTGCACCGTTGGATGAAGTTGAGCACCGGGATGAATAACCGCCGTTGGATGAATCAGGGTTGCCATAAAATTGCAGAACCCAAAATTAACTGACTAACGCAAACATTAAATCACCTTCGCAAGCCAATTGACCGTCTACTTCGGCCCGACCGCGCATCTTACCAAAACGACGAGCCTTGACAGACAACAGTTCCACCGTCATGACGAGCTGATCACCGGGCACGACAGGGCGACGAAACCGCACGTTATCGATGCCAGCAAACATAAACAGTCCACCCTTCACGTTTGCCATCTGGGTCAGCACTACGCCGCCGACCTGCGCCATTGCCTCGATAATTAGCACTCCTGGCATAATCGGTTTGCCCGGAAAATGTCCTTGAAAGTGCGGCTCGTTAAAGGAGACATTTTTGATGCCGATCGCCATTTTTGCAGGCACGTAATCAATAATCCGATCGACCATCGCAAAGGGATATCGGTGCGGCAACAGCGCATGAATTTCTTCAACGGTGAACACGGTTTTTTGAGGAGCGGCTTCGGGAGCCTCAGCGGGCAGATCAACCGGGAGCGCAGCCGCATTTTCTGAATTTGTATCAATCAGGGTTGACATGAGTTGGATGGTGAATATAGGGCGAGGGAAATTTTTTGGGCAAGCTGGGTGTGCAAACGGTGACTTGCTTTATAGGCAAGAAAATGGGCGATCGGAACAGTTCCCAGCAAACTCAAGTCCCCTATTAAGTCTAAAAGCTTATGGCGCACTGGCTCATTTGAAAATCTCAGCGGAGGATTCAACCAGCCTTCAGCGTCGCATACTAAAGC